>DUYW01000179.1 GCA_013349825.1 Gammaproteobacteria bacterium
TCATTGTAACCAATGGGGGCCAGACACGCTTCTAATTTTGGCCTGTGTAGCCTGTAATTCAACTCAGTTGGGGAGTTTTGCAATTACCTCGTACGGTATTTCTAATTCTGCACCCTTGATCAATATCTCATCTGCTTCTGTCCTGAAGGCCGTATTCTGGACACAGCCGGTCTGCAGTAACACCGTGACCAACAACAGAGCCCAAAAAACTGATCTTCTAAGCTTATCTACTCTATTCATAAACTGTGCTTCCATTCACTATTTCAAATTCAAAAAACCAACTCACTGTCCGGCGCGCACCAACCGCAACCGATAGGCATCGGACTTAGCGTCATCGTTGTCGCCGCCATTGCTGAAGAGGACGACCCAGGCGTAGTCACTACTAAGGGCATGCGGCGAGGCCGACCAGAACCCACTGGCGGGGGTCGCAGGAAACAGGGTCTCATTGATTGCCGGTGAGTAGCAGGCGATCTCGACCAGCGAGGCCAACTCCTTGATATCGGGGACCCGCCAGTCGGTATATCCGGCAAACCCGGCACCGCTGTTGATGCTCTCTGCCCGTGCCATCGCCTCTTGCCAGTTAAAGGTTTCAATGGCCCCGCTGACGCAACCACTATCACTCAACCCTTCACTACACTGCTTCCACATCAGCCCGGTTTCGCTGTCGGTCACGGTACGGTCACCATGGTCGATATAGCGGCTGTCGGGGGCACTGCGCGGGATGGCGCTGTTGCAGCTCTGTGCGGCATGAGTGAGGAACGGCAGTGCACAGAACAGCAGGGTGAAGGTTGTTTTCAGTATGTACATGGTGGATCAACTCCTTGGTTATTTCAGATCATTGGTGTGGGTTGCCAGAGCAGTCGCAGAACCCGCTGTTTGAGCCCCCCTTTCAGGTACCCCTCTTCGGCAATAAAGGCGTGTGGGATCTGTCGGTTACGCAGGTTGGTTCGTATCGATTTAAGGCTGTTAAGTGGGATCTCTCTGCCCTCCTCTTCTGCATGATTCGCGACCAGAAATGCACTACCACGCTGGATCAGCAGGTGGTAGCCGGGCAGTCTCTGTTTAAACCAGCGTTGCTGACTGGCGAAGGAGCTGACACGCTCTGGTTTCCAACGGGGAAGGAGTGTTGCTGTCGCACTCTCTGGCCGCTGAAAAACATGATCCAGCCACGAAAACTCTCTCCATAGTGTCTGTAGCAGGTTGTGGCTACTGGCATGACGGATATGGGCGAGATAACTTGCCAGCATGGCATGTAGCTGTTGTCGGTGTGCCTGCTTTAAGCGCAGGGTGGTCCCTTTTTTTGTTCTCTCTATCAGCTGTTGCTGAAGGTGCTGTAACCGCTCTCTCAGGTGCCCGACCACTCTTCGGCGTACCAGACGGTAGTCGGGTCGCACAATGTAGCCGAGGAAGTCGGCCCCATCGGTAACCGGTTTGAGGATTTGTTGAGGGCGCAGCTTCAGCTGTAGTCTCTGCTGAAGAAAATCGGCAATCTCTTTTCTCCACTGCTCCAGCTGCTCCGGGTTCTGGTGCAGTAGAATGAAATCATCCACATAGCGAAGATAGTAGTCCGCCTTGAGGGTGTGCTTGATGAACTGGTCCAGTTCGTTAAGATAGACGTTGGCGAAGAACTGGCTGGTCAGGTTGCCGATGGGAAGCCCTTTGTCAGCTGGTGCTGCCGAGAGCCTTTTGTGCTGAGGGATCCGGGCAAATTCATCGGGGGAACCTCGCAATAGGGCATGCTCTGTGGGATTCTGCCTGAGGATACGGTGGGTGAGCCAGAGCAGTTCCTGCTGCTCTTGTGGTGTCACTCCTCTATCCTCTGCCCCCCTCTGTTGCGCCTTGCGCAGTCGATGTTGTAGCTGTTTCCAGAGCGTAGGGCGATCAATCGTATTGAAGAAGTTAGCGATGTCCAACTGAAGGTAGTGGGCTGGCCGGGTCTGATTACGGGTCACCTTGCGCATAAAGTGCTGCAGTCGCTCTACGGCTGCATGGGTCCCTTTGCCTTTTCGGTTGGAGTAGCTGTCGTGAATAAAGGTTGGCTCATAGAGCCGTTCCAGCCGGGGCACCAGCAGATGGTGAACCACCCGGTCTGAAAAGTCTGCTGCGTGGATCTCGCGCATCTTGGGGCGGGTAACGACAAAGAGTACAGAGCGGGAGGGGGTCCATCGGGCTGTTTTCAGCGCATCCAGCGTATCAATCAGTCGATCCAGCAGGCTGATCTCGTAGTGCTGGGTATTGCGACTCCCCCGTTTTCCCTTGCGACAGGTGATATAGGCCTGCCAGAGTGCGGGAAAATTGAAGAGCGTCGCCAGCTCACTCTCCGGCGCGCACCAACCGCAACCGATTTTCATTGGACTTATTGTCATTGTTGTCGTTGCCATTGTTGAAGTTGACGATCCAGGCGTTGTCACTATTATTGGCATTCGGCGAGGCCGACCAGAACAGGACAGGAATAACCCATACACTTCACAGAAAGAGGGGATGAATTCCCTCTTCCCCACCGACCTTCCATCCTGCTGGTAGCAAGGTCTGTATCACCATCCCCTCGTCGTACAAGGGGGGTACGGGCGCACAGTGAGTTCAACACACGCCCCCTTCGGTTACAGAAGGGGACTTCGGGTTGTTGCTGATCAACCGTTTGGCCCACCCCCCGCTCTGTCTGCCGACGGCTACGGCAAGTTCCGATAGCGTCTGAAATTGGGTAAAACTGGAAAAGACCTGCAGCTCTTTGGCAAGCTGAATCTGGGTCTTGAGGTCATCGACCGCAAGCTTCAGCCGTTCCAGGTGGTGATACTGTCGCTGCTTGTCACTGATCGCACGGGATATCAGCCGACAGATGGTCATCGCCTGTCGGCGCAGCTCACTGCCCAGGGTGTATTTGTGGTAACGGGGAAAGCCGCGCACGGCACGCTCGATCTCAACCAGCAGGCGGTTGGCATCGCGCCAGATGGGGTAGCGTTGCAGGTGTCTCATGATCGTCTACTCAAAAATCCAATCACTGTCCGGCGCGCACCAACCGCAACCGAAATCCATTGGACTTATTGGCACTGTTGACGTTGCCATAGTAGAAGTTGACGATCCAGGCGCTGTCACTAATACCGGCATTCGGCGAGGCCGACCAGAACCAGTTGGCTACCGTGTTGGGGAAGTAGTCGGTGTCGATGGCCGGAATAGTGCGGTCATAGGCGACAATGGAGCGTAACTCCTCTCTGGTGGGCATGCGCCAGTCACTGGCCCCACAGAGTGTGGCGCTGTTGACCCGTGCGGTGTAGGCCTGGCTGTTGCAGTAGCTGGCTGCCTCGGTGACATCGTAGCCGAAGCAGATATTGCCATCGTCATCGGCGCTACCGGCATTACCGCCATTGGTGGTGGTGTCGCTGTTGTACCAGTTGAATGTGTCATCCTTGTTGTGGCGCCCTGCGGTGTCGGTTTTGACCTCCCAGATCAGTCCGCTGACGTTGTCGCGTACGCAGGACCAGGGGGTGACGTTGTAGGCGACACTCTGGTCCGTTAGTGGGTCACCGTTGCTGTCGAGTTTGGTGAAGCTGAATCCGGCGTGACCATCGCTGTTGTCGTTGGCCGTTTTGTCCCGTCCATAATCGGCATCCTGCCCATCAGGTACCGGGTCACCATCGACATCGGTGGCGAGTGTGCAGTCGACGTTGTTGTGGTGGTTGCCACTGCCGGTGACCCCGTAGGCGTAGTCCCCGCAGAGGGTGATGCCGGTATCGTTGAGGAAGCCTGCCTTGAGGGCGTAGGGGCGCACGGTCAGGTCCGCCTCTGCCGGGGCATCGGTGATGGCACCGGCACTGTTGTTGTGCAGGTTGGTACGCAGGGTGTCGATGCTGGTGGTACGGGCAGCCGTGCGGGTACTGAGATGGGCGCTGTTGCCTACCCCGTCGATGGCACCGTTATCTCCAAAGTCGGTGGCGAGGTTGTTGAGTACGCTCTGCTGCAGGGTGCCTGAGCCATCCTGATTGCCGGTGACCAGTGCGCCGGAGTAGAGCAGCAACAGGGCGTTGTCTGATTTGGAGGTGGAATCACTGCCATCGGTGAGGTCGAGCTGGTGGGGTTGGGTGCTATTGCTCAGCTGTAGCCCGTAACTGTTTTTGAGGTCGGTTGCGGCGAGGCTGCTGGCGGTGGTGATTCCGAACAGGGCCATGCGGTTTTTGGTTCGCGTACCGTGGAGGTGGGTGAAGAGGTTGATGTTGGTGGTATCCCCCATCTGCAGATCGACCACGGCACTGAGGGTGAGCGGGGTGGTGGTGACATTGCCGCTGCTCTCATCCAGGAAGTTGCCACTCGCCTCGATTTCGGTGGCCCCGCTCCAGTCGGTGTTGAGGCTGTAGCTACCGAGGTTGTCGGTGGTCTGGGTGGTGACACTCTCGCCGGTGCGGTTACCGGAACCATCGAGTCGGTAGGCGGTGACGGTGGAGCCGATCTGGTATGGCCCTTTCTGTACCTGACCGCTGCTGGAGGCGGGGGGGATAACGACGGCTTCATCACTACCGCCACAAGCGGTGAGGGTTGCAGCAAGGAGGAGCGGAAGAGAGAACTGCCTGAATCGTTGGTTTAGCTCTGCTAAACGAGAATTATTTCGGTTGGTTGGTTGGTTGGTTGGTTGGTTGGTTGGTTGGTTGGTCATAATGGTTCCCTCATCCGTGAGGCTGCAAGATTAAATGGGTTATTTTAAATAGTGCATTATTCCTCTGGTTGTCGTTGGCGGGGATTCTAGTGTCAGGAGGATGGCTTTTGCAAGCGGTTGTTTCCCGATATTCCGCCCAATTGCTGTTACATTTTGTTACATTTCGTTACATTTCGTTACATTTCAACTATTCGGCCCACTTTGGCTCCCATTGAATTGGAGTCGTGTAGAAGGGGTAGAGGCTTAGGGAACCCCTGAATAAGTCATGTGTAAATGTCTAACGCCCATAGCGCCCAATATCTTCGTTGCTCGACCTCGTTCCTCGGTTGAAAATCTTGCTA
>DUYW01000180.1 GCA_013349825.1 Gammaproteobacteria bacterium
CGGCCACCCTCTCGGATCGCAAAACGCAGCCCCTCGTCCATTGCAATCGGGTTGATCAGGGTGCCAAGAATCTTCAGATTATCTCCTGGCATTGCCATCTCTGTTCCCTCAGGAAGATCTACTGCTCCTGTTACGTCTGTTGTCCGGAAGTAGAACTGAGGTCGGTAGTTGGTGAAGAATGGTGTATGACGTCCTCCCTCTTCCTTACTCAGTACGTAGATCTCTGCTTCAAATTTTGTGTGGGGGTTAATAGAACCAGGCTTGGCCAGTACTTGACCTCGCTCTACTTCATCACGCTTGGTGCCTCGCAGCAATACGCCTACGTTGTCACCTGCTTCACCCTGATCCAGCAATTTACGGAACATCTCTACACCGGTTACGGTGGTTTTAGTGGTGTCCTTGATGCCGACGATCTCGATCTCTTCACCTACTTTGACGACACCGCGCTCGATACGACCCGTAACAACTGTACCACGTCCAGAGATTGAGAATACGTCCTCAATCGGCATGATGAAGTCACCATCGATGGCTCGCTCTGGCTCCGGGAAGTAGCTATCCATTGCCTCTGCAAGCTTTATGATGGATGGCGTGCCGATATCGCTGCTATCGCCTTCCAATGCCTTCAGGGCAGAACCGGTTACGATTGGGGTGTCATCTCCAGGGAAGTCATATGAATCTAACAATTCACGAACTTCCATCTCTACCAGTTCCAGCAGCTCTTCGTCATCCACCTGGTCTGCCTTGTTGAGGTAGACGATGATGTATGGTACGCCAACCTGACGGGAAAGCAGAATGTGCTCACGCGTCTGTGGCATGGGGCCGTCTGCTGCTGATACTACGAGGATTGCACCGTCCATCTGCGCTGCACCGGTAATCATGTTTTTGACGTAGTCAGCATGTCCTGGGCAGTCTACGTGAGCATAGTGACGATTGTCTGTCTCATACTCTACGTGTGCTGTTGCGATGGTGATTCCACGCTCGCGCTCTTCTGGTGCATTGTCGATATCTGCGTAGTCTTTGAATTCCCCACCCTGCAGCTCTGCCATTACCTTGGTAATTGCAGCTGTCAGTGTAGTCTTTCCGTGGTCTACGTGACCGATCGTACCTACGTTTACGTGCGGCTTCGTTCTCTCAAACTTTTCCTTGGACATCGCATCAACTCCCAGCTATGAAATTATAAATCAGTGATTAATTAAAAATTAATCAAAAATAAAACAGCAACTTACAACAAAACCTATAAACTTTGGAGCTCATAACCGGATTTGAACCGGTGACCTCTTCCTTACCAAGGAAGTGCTCTACCGACTGAGCTATATGAGCCAACTCTTTCCTTGTTGCTCAAACAGAGGTATTCAACTCCAAAAAACTGGAGCGGGTGATGGGGATCGAACCCACATAGTCAGCTTGGAAGGCTGAAGTTCTACCATTGAACTACACCCGCTGAATAACCTCTTTCATACAACAAACAGCAAAAAACCTCTCTGCTGTCCTGCTACTCTCTTGCTACTCTTGAGACGGAACCAGCTATCTCACTGGACTTAATCGTCCATACTACCCAAACTATTCAAGTAGTCACTATATGGTGGAGGGGGGTGGATTCGAACCACCGAAGGCGGAGCCAGCAGATTTACAGTCTGCCCCCTTTGGCCACTCGGGAACCCCTCCGAAAAATCAAAGAGGCGGTATTTTGCTGATCAGAGGACGCTCTGTCAACCAATATCCACCAATTTTTCAAAAAAATCTTTGTTACTTAAATTTTAGCTGCCTCTAAAACCTGTCCGCTCAAGATAAAAGCTGCAACTGTTTTACTCTGAACCTTCCTCATTTAGCAGACGGATCTCGTAGTCGTAGCTCACTTCTACCGCCGCTTTTAGCATATGAGAGACCGAGCAATATTTATCTGCAGACATCTCCACTGCCCGCTTCACCTGTTTTTCATTCAACCCATCCCCCACAATCACATAGTGGAGATGAATCTTGTCGAATACCTTGGGGATCTCCTCAACCCGGTTGCCCTCTGCCTCAATCCAGCAATCATCCAGCGGCTGGCGGGCACGTTTCAGCATAAATACCACATCCATTGCCGTACAACCTGCAGCAGCCAGTAACACCATCTCCATCGGACGCATACCCGTATTACGTCCCCCTACAGCTGGCGCACCATCAATCACCAGAGAGTGCCCACTCTCGGTCTCACCCACAAATTGCATACCGTCGGTCCAACGGACCGTTGATGTCATTTTCATCCTCTCTCTCCTGAATTATAAAATAGCACTTCCAACTGCTTACCCGGATCATCCGCACGCATAAAGGCCTCCCCGACCAGGAATGCATTGACTTGGTGATCTCTCATCAACTGCACATTCTCTCGACTATGAATACCGCTTTCGGTAACGACAATAGTCTCTTGCGGGATAAATTCCAGCAGATCGACCGTAGTCTGTAGTGAAGTCTCAAAGGTTCGCAGGTTGCGGTTATTGATCCCCATCAACGGAAGATTCAATGGCAGTGCACGCTCCAGCTCTTCCCGGTCATGCACTTCAACCAGCACATCCATCTCCAGATCTTGCGCCAATCCACAGAGATCCTCCATCTGAGCATCTTCCAGTGCTGCAACAATCAATAAAATACAGTCCGCATTGATCGCGCGCGCCTCATAGACCTGATAAGGGTCAACAATAAAATCCTTACGAATCACAGGAAGTTCACAAGCGCTACGCGCCTCCATCAGATAGGATTCATGCCCCTGAAAAAAATCACGGTCTGTCAAAATTGAGAGACAGGCCGCCCCCCCCTGCTGATAACTGGCCGCGATCTCTGATGGAACAAAGTGCTCACGTAACAGCCCCTTACTCGGAGAGGCCTTCTTGATCTCCGCAATCACTGCAGGATCACCCGCCGCCATGTGGCTTCTCATAGAACCAACAAAGCCGCGTACCGGCTCTGCATCTGCCGCTCTGGAACGCTGCTCCTGTAGCACTCGTTTTACTGAGCGCTGCGCAATCTCCTGCTGCTTACGCTGCAGAATCTTTACTAAAATATCAGGGGTATCACTCATATATCTTAATCTACTGTATTCTCACTGCTCTCTCAAATACTGAACAGAGCACTCAATTCTTCTAGTATCAGGATTGCGAACAGGCCACCAATGCATCCAGCTTGGATCGAGCCTCCCCACTGGAAATTACCTCTTGTGCCCGTTTCACGCCCGCCTCCAAGGTCTCTGCCAGACCTGCCACATAAATTGCTGCACCCGCATTCAGCGCAACAATATCAGCCGCTGCCCCACTCTGATTCTCCAACACCCCTTTCACCACCTGCAGACTCTCTTCTGCATTATTGACCGACAACGTATCCAGTGATGCGGCGGCCAACCCGAACTGCTCAGGCTTGATGCTATAAGTGGTCACCTTGCCATCCTTTAGCTCTGCAACCTGTGTCTCTCCACTGATGGTGATTTCATCTAACCCATCACTACCATGAACCACCATCACATGGCGACTACCGAGCTGCTTCAGCACCTGTGCCAGCGGCTCTACCCATGCACCATCAAAAACCCCAATCACCTGATTTGGAGCACCCGCCGGGTTAGTCAATGGCCCCAGCAGATTGAAGACGGTACGCACTGCCATCTCCTTGCGTGGACCGATAGCGTGTTTCATTGCACTGTGGTGCATCGGTGCAAACATAAACCCAACTCCCACCTCATCAATACAGTTGGCCACCTGGTCCGGCGCCAAATCAAGCTTTACACCAGCCGCCTCCAGCAGATCTGCACTACCGGAACTGCTGGAGATCGAACGATTACCATGCTTGGCCACCTGCCCACCGGCTGCCGCAATCACAAAAGTAGATGCCGTTGAGATATTGAAGGTTTTTGCGCCATCCCCACCAGTGCCACAACAGTCAACCATATGGTCGCCCGAGACCTTCACCGGGGCTGCCAACTCACGCATCACTGAGGCCGCAGCCGCGATCTCGTCCACAGTCTCCCCTTTCATCCGCAAACCAATCAAAAAACCACCAATCTGTGCCTGGGTCGCCTCCCCCGTCATGATGGTACGCATGACCGACTGCATTTCATTCCGGCTGAGATCTCTCTGCTCAATAACTGCCTGTATGGCTGCTTGAATTTCCATCTACCTCACTCCTACCTCTGTAAAAAATTGTTCAACAGTGCATGACCTTCTGTGGTCAAAATTGATTCCGGATGGAACTGCACCCCTTCTACATCCAATGTCTTATGACGCACACCCATTATCTCATCCATGGAGCCATCTGCATTTTCTGTCCAGGCAGTAATCTCAAACACCTCTGGTAGTGTCTCTTTCTCAATGACCAGCGAGTGGTAGCGGGTCGCCTCCATAGGGTTAGACAGCCCTTTGAACACACCAATATCCTTATGCTGAATCATTGAAGTCTTGCCATGCATAATCTTACTGGCATGGACAACTTTTCCACCAAACGCCTGACCAATAGCCTGATGCCCCAGACAAACCCCCAGAATAGGGTACTCTCCGGCCATCTCATGAACCACATCCAATGAGACTCCTGCTTCATTGGGGGTGCATGGCCCAGGGGAGAGCACAATTCGTTCCGGTTTCAGTGTGCGAATCTGATCCAGAGTAATCTGATCGTTCCGATGCACCTCCACCTCGGCCCCCAGTTCGCCAAAGTACTGAACCAGGTTGTAAGTGAAAGAGTCATAATTATCGACCATCAACAACATTGTTTATCTATCCAATTGAATTTATCTGGCGTTACCACTAAACCTATCAGGCCATACTGACATATAGTCCAACACTGGGCTTTTTCTACAAAAACTACTCAGAACGAAGAGGGGGCAATCCTACCAAAGCAGGAAACCAAGCGCACAAGTAATCTCGACCAGTACTCGAATAAACACTCCAGCAGCAACAACCACCTCAAACTAGGGAACCTCTGAACAAGTCTGGGTAATTTGAATTACGTCCATAG
>DUYW01000111.1 GCA_013349825.1 Gammaproteobacteria bacterium
AAGGAGTCTGATGTTGATAGAATTTACTGAAAAAGCCTGTCAAGTACTTTTTGTTCTTTTTTGGACTTTAATTGTCTGCACGGACTTATTGAGAAGTTACGGAAAAACTACTCTCTCAAGCCACTCGGGACGATTGGATCACCACAGGTGGCTGGTATGAGAACGCTGAAGATCCTGATGGCTGGTCTACCACCAAAACCACCGAATTCGTCTCTGCCTATGCCCATGGCATCAATCCGGATGAGGATTTTTCCGAATCGGTCTCCTGGTTCATCATCAACCCGGACGGCCTGCGCTCCCGTTCAGAAGAAAAATACACCTTTATCCGGGACCGGATCATGCAGGGGAATTTCTACCTCTCGGTGATCCGTCCCGATCTGACATTCGAAGTACTCAATCTCTTCCCGGATTATGTCTATCCCGGCAAGATCAAGCGTGTTGATATTGAAGTGGCCGGAGATGCGACGGATGACAAACAGGTCTATGTTGAACTCGAACTTCACACTATGGACAACTATCTGGATGGGGCGAAACACGCCATTACCCGAATATTTAGTGAAACCGGTACCTATGTCGATCTATGGCTCTACCCCATTGATGCCAACGGGGACTCTGTAACGCAGGGTTCGATACTCAGAGGTGAATTTATCCTTAGCAAAAATGCCATGGGTGGTTTCTGGTATGCCGACCAGATCACCATCACCGATGCAGTGGGCAATCAGCGCTTTGAAGGTGTCGATGACTTTGGCTGGAAACTGTTTGTCGATAACCCGCTACAGGACACTGTAGAACCGGAATATGTGGTCAATAGCAAATTCATCACCATCCATGACAATAGCGACAGCTACCAACAGCCCGTGCAGATCATCACGGCACAGTGGGACGTTGTAGAGAACCGGGCCATGCATGGGCACTCCCCCTGCTACGCCTCGATTGATCCACCGGGCACAGGATCCGCAGACCGCTACCGCTTGGAGGCCTATGGTTATGGTATTGATGATAACGGAGATGGGTTTGACAGTTCAGACTCACGCTGTCATGTACAGTTTACCTTCACCGACTACTACCCTTCAGGGGAGTACTCCTTCAATTCCCTCACCATGAAGGATGAGGCTCTCAACACCAAGGGCGTCACATTCAGCGATACTGCCGAGGCAGAAGCTCCGACGCGCTTTACCGTAACAACCACGAATGCAGATGATCAGCCTCCTGAACTGGATCTGAATGTAATTACGGTAACCGCCGTTCCCACCAACCCCGCTGCGCCCAATGGAGAAACACAGGTCACTATCCGCTATCAGGCAAGAGATGACAAAGCGGGATTGGGTCTGGTCAGCTTCAGACTGCGTGACCCACAGGGAATTGACCATCACCAGTACCACTATCATGACAACTTCTACACCCTGTTCTTTGATGGTGATCCAACCGCATGGCAGCAGTATGAGATTAATGTTCTCCTCCCTGCTGGTTCCGCACCCGGTACCTGGGGGCTATCCGAGATGCACCTACAGGACAAGGCACAAAATTTTGTAAACTACGACTTCACTGAGACTATCCATATCGATCGATTGTGGAACTTTGATCTGAACGGGAATGCCTGGGAAGGAAGTGGAGAAAGTGGCGGAAATACTGAAAATGGAGCACTGCTCTACTCCAATAATTGCGCTGGATGTCATGGTACAGGCTCATCCTCCAGTAAAAAGAACCGGAGTAAATCAGCCATTCAATCAGCCATTCAAAACAATAGCGGGGGGATGGGTGCCCTCTCATCACTAACCGATGCAGAACTGGATGACCTGGAGGCCTACCTTGCTACACTCTAATCCACGGCTACCCTCACACAGCGTGATGAGAACATCCCTAACCACCTCTCTTCTGCTCATTGCTGTTCTCTGTTCTCATGCCGCACAGTCTGCTGATCTTCATCAGTCTGCACCACGTTTCTCACTTCCACAGGTTAACGCTACGCAGTCCAGGCCGGTAAAACTGAGTCAATACGCCGGACAGGTGATCTATCTCGACTTCTGGGCCTCATGGTGTCCACCCTGCCGACAATCCTTCCCATTCATGCAGTCCTTGCAAACACGATTTGCAGAACAGGGCTTCACTGTGATCGCAGTCAGTGTTGACCAGGAAGAGGATGAACTACAGGACTTTCTGGAGCAGTATCCGGTCGATTTTCCAATACTATGGGATAGATCTCATCAGATCGTGGCCCAATATGGCATTGCGGGGATGCCTACCTCCCTCCTCATAGATCGTAACGGAACCATACAGAGGACACACCAGGGTTTTCGAAAATCAGACCAGATACAAATTACCAGGTGGATTGAGCAGGTACTGCAACAATGAGCTCAAAACATTATTACAGAGGGGTCCTGATACTCATACTATCCATAGGGATCACTGGCTGTGGCCCGGGAGCCAAGCCCTGGGAACGGGGCTATCTGGCAAAACCAGCGATGTCTCTTCAGCAATCTTCTACCCATGCAGGAGCACGTCAAAAGGTCTACTCCAGTCGTGAATCAGTAAGAGGTAGCGCATCAGTAGGTGGAGGTGGTTGTGGCTGCAACTAAAGCCAGAAAAGGGACTCAAGCTGTTGCATGTTTGAATTCTGCCGCCGCAGCCCTGTTGGGAATCTCTGCTCCGGCGGTTGCTGGGCCTCCCCTCAACCTTCAAACTGATATTGAATATGTCCGATACGAAGAAGAAGGGGGCAAGCGCATGACTGTTGACGGACCACGTATAAGCATACGCGCTCCGCATGGTGAAGAGGCTGCGTTTACACTGAATCTCTCCCACGAATCGGTCTCAGGAGCCTCACCGGCAGTTGTCACCTTTTCTTCCGGCAACAAACCGAACATCACACTCTCTGGCGCATCCATTCAAGAGACACAGAATCATGTCGATGGCACTTATACCCTCTATGATGGCGACCGCTCATGGAGCATGGGGCTGGGCCATGCCAAAGAGAATGACTACCGGTCCAGGTTCGGCAGCTTGTCTGTAGCCAGAAGCATTGATCAGGGCAACACTGAGCTGACTGCCGGCATCGGTTTCTCCTCGGACGATATCCAATCGACCAATGACCCCTCTCTGAATGAAAAAAGAAACACCAGCGAATTATCTATTGGTGCCAGCCGTACAATCTCCCCGACCCGACTGCTGCAGACCACCCTGCTCAATCGACATGGTCGAGGATATTTTAACGATCCGTACAAGAATACGTTCTGTATCGGTTGTGGCAGTGTCTTTCTCCCAGACCTCCGTCCTGGTGAGAGAAATGAGTGGTTATTGACCAGTCGCCTGCGCAACCACTTCCCGGAAAGCCGGACCACACTCAAGGCAGAATACCGCTTCTACCATGATGACTGGGGGGTCAACGCGCATACTCTCGACCTTGGCTGGATAGTAGAAAGTGGCACTCCATGGAACATCGAAGCAGGTGTACGCTACCACACACAAAGCGAGGCCGACTTCTTTGTCGGAAGCTATACAGAGGCAAGCCGGGTCAATCAGGGAGAAACGGTCTCATCAGACTATCGCCTCTCCTCCTATGGCACCCTCTCATCTCTGATGCGACTCTCCCGAAAAATGAGCGATGCATCCACCCTCGACTTCAATATGGAACATATCCGCCAGGACCCATCCCTCCATTTTGGTTCGACGGGCAGTCTGTTCGAATCCATGGATGCCTGGCTCCTGTCTGTAAATCTAAAGCAGGAATTCTGACTGCCACTCTCTCTTCATGCAGCTGCATACCACCCACTTCAGTGCACTCGGCAGCAGAAATGAGATACAGCTCTATCTGCCGGAGAGCACATCCGCCAAGGAATACATTGAACCGGTGATCCGGGAGATCAACCGAATCGAAAAGAAATACTCTCGATATCAACCAGACAGCCTGCTGTCGAAGATTAATCAGAATGCAGGCATTCAGCCGGTAGCGCTGGATGAAGAGACCGAAGGGCTACTCCATTATGCCGAGCAGTGCCATGTTGCCAGCAATGGAATGTTTGATATCACTTCAGGGATACTGCGCAAGGTGTGGCGTTTCGATAAAGAGAGCACACTGCCTTCCAGAGAAGAGATTTCCCGTCTCGTGCCACGGATAGGCTGGAAAAATGTTTTCAGAGAGCCAGGAGGCGTCTTTTTGAGGAAAAAAGGGATGGAGATTGATTTCGGCGGCATCGGTAAGGAGTATGCTGCAGACCGTGCCGCCCAGCTCTTACAGGAGCTTGGAATCAACCACGGGATGGTCAACCTCGGCGGGGATATTCGGGCTGTGGGCCCTCAAGCGGACGGCTCCCCATGGAAGATTGGTATTCAAAGCCCCGCCCAACCTTCCGCCATCCATACCATTTTTCCACTCTACGTCGGTGCGATTGCAACCAGTGGGAGTTATGAACGTGTCATCACGATTGGTTCAAAACAGTACTGCCACCTGCTGAATCCCATGACCGGATGGCCAATCGAAGATGCCTTCTCGTCGGTATCTGTCATTGCTGACCACTGTATGGTGGCAGGCAGTATTACCACCATTGCGATGCTGTTAGGCCGACAATCGGGAGAACAGTGGTTACGTGAAAGCGGTTTACAATACCTGGCAGAATAATTCCGATGGTACGTCTGACCCAGGTGATAACAACCGCATATCAAAATTGCAACGCAAGGGGCTCTTCTGGGCTCCCTGAGCGTCTCCGGTCTTCCATCCGAACTCGTTATCATCAGTGATGATGCCGGGCAATTTAATATCCTCAACCATGCACTCTGCTGGGTCCATGCCAACCGGCTATTTCAGAAAATCATTCCGCTCAACGATGATCATACCCGTGCACTGGGGTGGATCCACAGCTGGATATGGTCTCTCTATGCCGACTTGCAG
>DUYW01000146.1 GCA_013349825.1 Gammaproteobacteria bacterium
AAAGTAACGCATCATGGTTCTGAAGGGGATAGCCCCTCTGCTTCAATAGAAATCGATGAGCAGAGAGGTGAAGGGTGCAGTTTTGACTCCCTTTATCACTGTCACTGCTGTGGAAGAGTGGTAGATCCTTACCTTCGTTCTGGCTATCTACGCTACAGCAGCCCTTTATCTCCTGACTCATCCCCCTTTCAACGCCGGGCATAAGAGCTGCTGCAAGAGAGTTACGTCTATAGCGCTCAGCTGCCTGCAACCATGAGACCTGAAGATGACGATATCCAAAGAGAAGGAGGCTGACATCCTCCGTTTTGCCCATGCTGAGAAGTGGTTGGTCGGCACCATTGCCAAACAGCTGGGAGTACATCACACCACAGTGACCCGAGTGCTGGAGCACAACGGGATACCCCGTGCCGAACGGATCACTGGGCCCTCCATTATCGACCCCCATGTACCATTGATTTTGGAGACGCTGGAGCAGTTCCCCAAGCTGACTGCCAGCCGTCTCTATACCATGGCTTGTGAACGTGGCTTTGAGGGGGGTGAGAGCCACTTCCGCAGTCGGATTGCAGAGCTGCGTCCCAGACCCACACCGGAGGCCTATCTGCGACTGAAGACCCAGCAGGGAGAGCAAGGACAGGTCGACTGGGGTTTTTTCAACAAGGTGATGATTGGAGGTGCAGAGTATCGGCTGACCGCCTTTGTGGTAGTGCTCAGCTGGTCGCGCCGCATCTACTTGGAGTTTTTTCTCAATGGACAGATGAGCAACTTCCTGCGAGGACATCAGGGGGCATTCTCTGCCTTTGGCGGTATTCCCAGAGTACTACTCTATGACAACCTCAAAAGCGCAGTACAAGATCGTCGTGGAGATACCATCCGCTACAACCCAACACTGCTGGAGTTTGCTGCCCACTATCGCTATGAGCCCCGCCCAGTGGCGGTCTACCGTGGCAATGAAAAGGGGCGTGTAGAGCGTGCCATCCGTTATGTACGGGATAACTTCTGGGCGGGACGAGATCTCTCATCCCCATGGAGAGGGATAGAGGCGCTACAAGCACTGAATGAAGAGGCCAGAATCTGGTGTGAGACCAGAGCCATGAGTCGCCCCTATCCAGAGGATCGCAGCATCAGCGTCGGAGAGGCCTTTGAGCAGGAGCAATCCAAACTGATGGCACTACCCGATACCAACTACCCCACCGATGAACAGGTCGAGGTCAAGGTGGGCAAGACCCCCTATGTCCGCTTTGAGCGGAATGATTATTCGGTACCCCATACGCACACCAGAAAGAGCCTGCTGGTGGTCGCATCTCCAGCAGAGGTGAGAGTGATGGATAGTGGTGAGTGTATCGCAACCCACCCACGCTGCTATGACAAAGGGAAACAGATCGAGGATCCCACCCATATCGAGGGGCTGAAAAAACAGAAGCGGGCCGCCCGTGAACACAGCGGCAAGGACCGTCTCTCTCATGCAGTACCCAGCAGCATAACGTTACTGGATAAAGCAGCAGAGCGCGGGGGCAATATCGGCTCCATCGTATCCACCCTATTGCGGATGCTGGATCAGTATGGCGCCACAGAGCTGGAGAGTGCCATCAGTGAGTCTCTGGCAGGCGGTGTCGCCCACCCCAATGGAGTACGTACCGTACTGGAACGAAGAAGAGAAGAGCGGGATCAGCCTGTTCCCATTCCAATCGACCTCAATCAACATCCCAAAGCCCGTGAGGTCAGCGTCAAACCTCATGATCTCGCGAGCTATGACCAGCTAACCGAACAGGAGGAAGAGTCATGAATACACCTAACCCCACCACACTGCAGGAGCGTGCTGGTACCCTCAAACTGTATGGGCTGCTGGCCCACTGGGATGAGACCCATGATCAGCCATGGTTACCACGGCTGATTGAGTGGGAGGAGCAAGAGCGTACCCGGCGCTCGCTGGAGCGACGCATCAAAAGTGCCAAAGTGGGCCGCTTCAAGCCCTTGGCAGACTTCGAGTGGCGCTGGCCGAAACAGTGTGACCAGAAGCGGGTACAGCAATGGATGGGGCTGGATTTTCTGCACGATGGCAGCAACCTGGTGCTGGTCGGCCCCAACGGGGTGGGCAAGACCACATTGGCCAAGAACATAGCCCACCATGCGGTACTCAGTGGGTATACCGTCCTCTTCACTACAGCCAGTGCCATGCTCAACGAACTGACGGCACAGGATGGGGATAACGCCTTGCAGCGGCGCTTTCGTAAATACAGCCAACCCCAGCTGCTGGTGATTGATGAGGTAGGGTATCTCTCCTACTCCAACCGTCATGCCGACCTGCTGTTTGAGATCGTCTCTAGGCGTTATGAAGAGCGCTCCATCATCGTCACCACCAACCGCCCCTTTGCTGAGTGGAATGAGATCTTCCCCAATGCCAGCTGTGTCGTCTCCCTGGTCGATCGGCTGGTACACCACAGTGAAATTTTACAGATTGAAGGGGACTCCTACCGTGCAAAGGAGGCACGGGAGCGTAATGCGGCCACCCGCAGCAAGGCACAAAAAAAGAGCGCTAAACCAACAGTGAAAAATGGAGATAAGACATGATCAACCTGAAAACGGAGGATTGGACAGTAGATCAAGTATGGGCCATCTATCAGCTGGTAGATCAGCTCTACAACCATTTTCATGAAAATCATGGGGAGACCATCCGTTACTGTGAATGGCGTGAAGAGCAGCTAGATGAGCAGAGTACCTACTTGATGCTGGGCGAGGCAGAAAGAGAAGAGATGAAGATGTGGCTAGATCGGAAATGGATATCAGACCCTGAACCATTTTGATCTACCCCCCCCTGTGAAATAGCAACCGGCCTGAAGGCCGGTTTTTTTATGAATAGAGCGGTGCGGCAAATAGACTCGCTATTGCTCCAGCGTTAACAGCGAGTCCATCAAAGGTCTTGATGGTGGGAAAAACTACATCTTCATCAATTTCAATGCTTGGCTGTATCAAGGCTACGATGATGCTCGCATGGCGCTTCTCCAAAAAGTTGCCGACAAAATAATGGAGGAGTCGGAATCTCGTAAAAACTGCGTCGACAAGGCCAAAGAGTTTATCAAGCGCATCAATTGGTTGAGAACTGCAAAATTCATGGCTCCGGTTGCCACTGGAATCATTACCGGCGGGGCTGTTGCTGGACCTGTAGGCTCATTTATTGGTGCGGTCAGTGGGTTGTTAGGTCAAAGTGGAATGCCGAGTCAGGAGGAGTTAAGTAAGATCAAGGAGTCATATATTCAGGTTGCTCCTGATCTGCAAAAACTCCTCAATGAAAAAGAAGAAAAGTCAGTCCCGAAAGAGATTGAGGCTCTTAGGTCATTATTTCAGGAGTTGCTGGAAAAACTTGAATTGACCCTGATCGTTTTGGTCGATGATCTTGATCGGTGTTTACCCAACACTGCAATCTCGACGCTTGAAGCTATGCGGTTATTGCTGTTCATCCCTCAAACTGCATTCATCATTGCAGCTGACGAACAGATGATCCGCAATGCGGTGAGATCCCACTTTGGCAATATCGACCTCAGCGATGAACTTGTAACAAGTTACTTCGACAAACTGATCCAGATTCCGCTCAGAGTTCCGCGTCTTGGAGCCAATGAGGTCAAGGGATATCTGATTTTGCTTTTGGCTGATCTCGCTCAACGACGTGGTCAAATCACACAGGAAGAGAAAGATAATGGTCACGATGCAATTGTCAGTGCTATCAAGAAATCGTGGGCTGGTGGTCTAACCAAAAAGGGTATCGAAGACGCTTATGGCGATGCAGCTTCAAAACTTGCCGTTCAAATCGATCTGGCGGACCAGCTCGCCAATATCATGGCTACCTCTGATCACATCGCAGGCAATCCGAGACTCATCAAGAGGTTTCTTAATAATCTTATTATTCGTGAATCGATTGCAAAAGCTCAAGAGATGAGCGTTTCCTTTGAAGAGTTGGTCAAACTGCAGCTATTTGAAAGATGTGCCCCTGCCGCCGCGTTTGAGTATCTTGCCAAACAGGTCGGTGACAGTGAGGATGGTAAACCGAAGTTCCTTCAGGAGCTTGAAGAAAAGGTTGCCAAGGCAGAAGAACTCACATTTTCACATGAGTCGTGGAAGGCTCCATTTATTTCAGATTGGTTGAAGTTAAGTCCACAGCTGTCAGACATAGATTTGCGTCCTTTACTTTATTTGAGCAGGGACAAAGCAATATCTCTTGCCAGTTTTGATGAGCTTTCTCCTGATGGAAGGGAACTGCTCTCCGCTCTTTGTGAAGCCAAGGGACTGTTGCAACCTCTTATCGCCAATATCAAACAGATTGGGGCGATCGAGTCAGAAAAAATCCTTACTCGAATGAAACGGAGAGCCAGAAACCAGCAATGGGAATCTGCTGTTATCGTTCAAGCATTACATTTGCCCAAAGCTTTTCCTGAACTGGCGACTTCTTTCATTGCCATGCTTGATGAAATTCCCGCAGGCAAAAGACCCGCACCTTTGATCCCTCAATTACGAATTGAACCGTGGGCAAAAGAGTTGTTGTCGCGCTGGGAGCAGGATGACAGTTCGCCAGCGACTGTTAAGAAAGCGATCAATACAGCTGGGAGGAAAAAGTAATGGGAACTTCTTCGTCAAGTTCAGGCCCCGGAGGCGGAGTTCCATTTGATCCCCCTTGGCTAAGTTCTGTTGCGTCGGAAATCGGGTCGCCATTGGAGCAAATTTCCGGTGAGCCTTCACAACCAGAGCAGAATCCTCAGCAAACAGAACCTGCTGCACAACCTGTGGAGGTTGCTCTGAGGTGCCCCCCAATCGTTGGACAGAAATAGGGGGAAGTTAAGACAATTATTCATGCGGTTTTTCAGTGAAAAATTGATTCCATAAAAT
>DUYW01000242.1 GCA_013349825.1 Gammaproteobacteria bacterium
AATAGCGGGCTATTAGCAAGGTTTTCAACGAAGATATTGGGCGCTATGGGCGTTAGGCATTTACACATGACTTATTCAGGGGTTCCTTAAGTATTGACGTTTTGTTGGTATGATATATCCGTTTACTTGAGGAGTATTAAGGATGAAAAAAAGAGAGAAGAGCATCAAAACTCATTTGTTTATGAGTGTCTTCTTGGTTCTGTTCATTACAACACTTCTCGTCGGATGGGTCACATTTTATCTATCTGTTCAATCATTAGAGAGCGCGGCAATAGACGCTCTCCAATACCAAGCAGAATTTCGCAAGACACGTATTCAGCAGCTCTTTGATGAACAAAAGCAGTGGATGGTTGAGATTTCAAACGGGATTGGCTTTCAACATGGTATAAAAAAGATAGCTCGGAATTATCAGGTTCATGGGGCTGAAAGCAAGGCATATCAGTTTGAGGCAACCCAGTTTCGAGACAGTTATCAATCAGTGTTAAGTCTTCAAGGGGTTGATGACCTGTTCTTGGTTACAAAAGATGGTGAGCTTGCGTTCTCTCTTCAGGAAAAGATGGATAGCGAAGTTGGCTTGTTATTAACCGAAGAGGGTTTTTATGGTAAGTCCATACTTTCCGAGTTATTAAAGCAAGTTTTGGATGCGGAGGAGTTTTCTGTCTCTAAATATGGCTATTTGGATTTACTGGAAATGTCAACCGTATTGATGGCCATTCCTATTGCTGTTGAAGGGGTTGCTTCCTCCGGGGAGATGGAGGCTGTATTGGTACGCCCCTTTTCATTAGAGCGACTAGATGATCTATTAAATGATTCGCTGGGTTTGGGTAATAGTGGCGATATTGTTGTTGCTCAAAAGAGAGTTCTTGGTAATGGTGCTGTATTCATTGGAGGCCATCGAAAAACTGACCTTTCAAGACAGACTCAAACTTGCAGGGCATTGATAATATCTTACCCTGAGCGCTTCCCAATGCTTCAAGCATTAAATCGTAAAGCAGGATCTGGGAAGGTATTGAACAGTATCTGTATACCGATTTATGCGGTCTGGGATTGGCTCCCAGACTTAGAGTGGGCTGTTGTGGTTCGTCAAGATCAAGAGGAGATATTGGCAACAGTGGCAGAGGTTAGAAATCAGCTGCTGACAATATTTCCTTTTGTGTTGATAGGCCTGTTTTTTTTGACTAAAAGAATCTCTATGGTGCTGGTTAATCCGCTTATGCAATTAACTCAACATATTAAAGCTGGATCAAAAGAACAATTTACGAACACCCGTGTTGAGGAGATCAATGAGCTGTCTAATGCTTTGTATCAGAAAGAGCAGAGTCTCATAAAAGCTACGCAGTCAAAGGATGAATTTCTTGCTTCAATGAGTCATGAGCTTCGTACACCTTTAAGCTCTATCATAGGTAATAGCGAACTGATTGCAGAGAAGACAGACAACCCGGAAATAGAAGAACTGATTCGATCTGTAGAGGTTGCAGGACGAGGCCAATTAGCGTTGGTCAATGACATCCTTGATATGTCAAAGATTGAGTCTGGAAAGTTCACTGTTGAAGAGCAGCCATACAGTCTCACCAGACTGCTACAAGATATTGAGCAGATGTTCTCTGTGCCTGTAAAAGATGCAGGGCTTGAGCTGGTTGTTGAACAGCAAAATCATGAAGAATATATGTTGATTGGAGATGTCCAGAGAATTCGACAGATACTGATCAACCTCACCGGCAATGCGATCAAGTTCACCGAAATCGGTACCATCGAATTCCGTACGGAACGGTGGAAAGATCATCTGCTCTTTACAGTGAAGGATAGTGGCATAGGTATGTCACCAGGGGTGCAAGAGAAGCTTTTTAGCCGCTTTGAACAGGCAGATGGTTCAATATCCCGTCGCTTTGGTGGGAGTGGTCTTGGGCTCTATATTTCATTGAATCTTGCTGAAATGATGGGCGGCACCATTGATGCTTCAAGTCGAGAGGGTGAAGGATCGATCTTCCAGTTAATTCTGCCGTATCAACGCAGTGAACTGAAAGAAAAAAGAGCTTATGACAGAGGTGAAAAATTCTCAGCTATTGATGAAAAGTTCAGTGGAAAGGTATTGATTGCAGAGGACACACCGGAATTGCAGTTACTTGAACGTCGAATTCTGGAAAATATGGGATTAGACGTTACAACTGCAAATGATGGAAAAGTGGCTGTACAACTTGCGACAGGGCAAGCATTTGATGTGATCTTCATGGATATGCAGATGCCTGTAATGGATGGCATTGAAGCGACCAAGGTACTGCGTTCTGAGGACAATCAAACTCCTATCGTTGCATTAACTGCCAATGTAATGGAGAAGCATCGTGAGCAATTTACAGAGGCTGGTTGTGATGCTTTTCTAGGTAAACCAATCGATAAACAAGAGTTGAGAAGAGTGCTGAAGAAATTCTTGGGTTAAGTTGGTAGCCTCCTTGTTTGAGGCTGGGGGGCTGGTTATAACCGATTTCAGTAGCTTACTGGTGCTCACTTCAGGGGCCGCAAGGTGTATAAGTGATAATTTAATTGCACTACTTGTGCGTCAGCTGTAGGGCGTTACCAAAAAATATTCAACTGAAGGGTTGAGAGAGGCCAATTGAGATCGTATGTCTGCAGACTACCAATAATATTTGAAAAGGGTGGTGAATGTGGGGCAGTCTCACCCTCTGTTACGGCAATGAAACAGCGAAGGGGATGCAGACATTATGGTGATCAGCAAGATCAGTCAGCACATTAAAGTTTGGTTAAAAGAAAAGCTATGGATGTGGTCCGGCTGTATCAGGAGAGCACGTTGTAGAGCGACTGGGCCTTTTCAGCACACTCAACTCCAAGACTGGTCAGGTATCCACCGTCTGCCTGGCTAATGATCCCTTTGCTGTGCAGACGCTCTGCTGCCTGAATTAACTCGGGATTAGCACTGCTGTGAACCTTGATCCCCTCTTGTGTAGAGTTGAGGTCAAATTGCATGAGTACATTGAGTTCAGCCAGTCGTTCTTCGGTATAAATCATCTTTTCTCTTTCTGCCTCTTCCTGTTTTTTTAGATGGTTCTCGCGGAAAGTATACTCGCATTCAGTAATGGCTGAAGCGATTGCACTTCCCGGAGTGTGTCTTTATTTATTCTTCAAATTCTATAATGACCAGTCGGTTTCTACCACTACCCTTTGCTTGATAGAGCGCGTTATCCGCACGCTCAATCAGTGCTTCGATCCCTCTGTCTCCCTTAAAGCAGATGGAGCCACCGACGCTGGTTGTAACCTTGATCTCTACACCATTATCATCAATTACAAAAGGCTTCTCCTCGATATTCTTACGTAACCGCTCCCCTACGGTCTCAAGGCCTTTCCGATCCGTATTGGCGAGGATGACCATGAACTCCTCACCACCATAACGGACCGGGGTGTCCGAGTAGTGAAGGATATGACGTATGCGCCGCGATACGCTTTTCAGTACCCGGTCACCGGCAAGGTGTCCATAGGTATCATTGACATGCTTAAAGTGGTCAAGGTCAACCATTAATAAGGAGAGCGGTTCACTGCATTCATGGGTATTGGAGATGGCCTCTCTCAATGCCTTCTCTCCGTACGCCTTATTGCGAAAACCGGTCATACCATCGGTGATGGCGCTCTGATAGTTATTCTCGTTCTCTAGCTCCAGAATTTCGTGAGCTTTCTGGATCTCGCTTGCAACATGGTTAAAAGTCTGTCCCAGGCGTCCAATTTCATTTTGCTTCAATACCTCCAGCCGTGCATCGTACTGGCCTCTGGCAAGATGTCTGCTGGCTTCCATCAAGACTTCAATGGGTGTAAGAATCTGTCGTCGGATCATGATGTAGATCGCCAGAAAGAGGATGCCTCCTGTGGAGAGCACCATCAGAATAAAACGGAGTCTACGCTGATCGTTCTCAGTTTTGATGGGAGTATAATCAAAGTCGATTGAGATCATGCCGAGAAAATTGGTCTGTTCTTCATGACATTCAACACAGGAGCGCTCCATACTGATTGGTGTTATGGTGCGTAGAACATTTTTCTGCTGTTCATCCTGGATGACAATCGATGGAAATTCAGTGGCCCCATGAACATGACAGCCTGCACATTCCGGGTCTTCCGACTTATTGTATTCATGATCCTGAAGAGAGAAGTCAGTGCCTACCAGCACCTCCCCCTCTTGTGACATCAGCTCAATGCGCAGTGCACCACTGGCTTCACGCATTTTGTCCGTGAGCTGCTGAATGTTATCCCAAATAAGGTCTGTGTTCTCCCCCCCCTTGAGCTGCTTCTTTACCATCTCAGCACCTAAGGTATTGTTCAAAACATTCCCCAGCTGCTTGGCAACCTCAATACGCCGTTTCTGTACGCTCTCCACCTCGAAGTCGAGCATAAATGTTGCGCCAGCCCCTAAAATAACCGTAAAAATGATCAGCACACCAATTACAAAACGAACCTGTAACCTGCTGTGCCAAGGTATTGTTCGCTCACTCCAGTCAGCATTAAATTGAAGTGCCATTCCTCCCCTCCTATGTATGAATGTGGCCTTGGTGCTCTGAATCTACTCAGCTTACATGTATAACAGCAATAGCGGACTCCTGATCGCTTCGAATCGCAGGATGGTTAATCAACATATAGGTTGATATCAATCACTGTTATTGATGAATTACCAATACTAAGAACAATACTAAGAATAGCATAGAGATAGGCAGCAGGAGGTTGGGCAAGCCTGTAATCTCTGAATAGTTACTTTATGAGGATGCTTTTCAGGGGGATGATATTGAAAAACGGGACCTTCGAGGTGTGTCAAGCTCCTGGGGCTTCCTTTAT
>DUYW01000142.1 GCA_013349825.1 Gammaproteobacteria bacterium
GCAAAATGAGCAAGAGGTACGGGGGTGGACTAAAAAACATGTTTTTGCTGAAAAAGCCTGTCAAGGATTATTTTCCGTTAACACCCCTGAATAGTTACTTTCCAGTTTGAATTGAAGCCAGTCCGCCGAGGCCCAGATATCATCGGCCTCGCTCTCCTCCTGAGCATAAAAGGTGGCCCACTCATCCAGCTGCTCAACGCTCAGATTACCCCCGAGCTCATTTTGTTCTTGATTGATCATTCGTACAGTGCTCAGAAAGCTATAATCCCCAACTCCTTATTAACATCAATCATAGACGATCCCCTTTCATCTAACAACTTCTTCACCTAACAACTTCCTGAACAACCCACCCCACCATCTATAGACATGCCTCACAGCAACTGCCACTACTGCTGTAACTGCGCCAAGCGCTCAGCAGTCCCTACATCAGACCAGATGCCGCGATAATATTCACCACTGGCCTCTCCTCGGTTGACTGCATGATAGAGCAGGGGCGCCAACGGTAGCCGCCCCTCCTCGACCCCCTCAAAAAAACGGGGATCAAAACGGGCCATTCCGCTGTAAGTCAACTGCCCCTCGCCCCCCCCATACCCGGTAACCTTTCCTTGTTGAAGGGTAAAATCACCAACAGGGTGGTGGAGTGGGTTTTCCACCAGCACCAGATGAACCAAAGAGCCCCTCTCATCGGTCAGTTGTTCAAACGGATAATCGGTATAGAGGTCTCCATTGACCACCAGAAAAGGGTGATCACCCAACAACGGCAGCGCTTGAACAATTCCACCGGCTGTCTCTAGTGGCTGTTGTGGCTCGGCTGAGTAGCGAATTTCCAGATCGTAACGGCCACCATCTCCCAAACGCTGCGGAATCTGCTCTCCCAGCCATCCCGTATTGATTACGACCTGGTTGATCCCGGCTCGCTTCAACCCCTCAAGATGATACTCAATCAACGCTTTTCCATTCACTTCCAACAGTGGTTTGGGGGTGTGGTCCGTCAAGGGGCGCATACGCTCACCACGCCCGGCTGCCAGGATCATCGCCTTCACTACAGGGTCTCCAGCAGCTGATGAAGTTCACTCAATTCGTCATAGCGCCCGGTGACTTCAAGCAGATAGCCCAAGGTGCGTGGAATGTCATTCAGATACCCCGGCTTGCCATCGCGATGGTTGAGGCGTGCAAAAATACCCACTGCCTTAAGGTGACGCTGCACTCCCATCCAGTCAAACCATTGCAGAAACTGTTCCCAGGTAATGGCATGGATCAGGGCTGCACGATTCAGCTCCAGATAGTAGTGGCGTGCCCAGCGCTCCACATCTTCTCTGGGCCAATCGATATAGCAATCCCGTAACAGAGAGACCAGGTCGTAGGTGATTGGCCCCATGACAGCATCCTGAAAATCAATCACACCCGGTTGACCGGCACGAATCACCATCAAGTTACGCGAGTGGTAGTCACGATGTACCGCCACTTTGGGCTGCTGCAGTGCAGATTCTGCCAACTGCTTAAATTGACTCTGCAGTAAATTATGCTGTTGTGTGGTGAGGTTCATCTCGCAGTGTTGCTGTAGATACCACTCCGGGAACAGGTTCATCTCATTGAGCAGTAACTGGTGATCATACTCAGGTAGCCGGTGGCTATCAGGCCATCTTGACTGAAGCTGCAACAGGGAAGCCATCGCCTCTGTGTAGAGTGGCTCTACCGTCTCCCTTGAAAGCTGGTCCAGGTAGGATTGACTGCCAAGATCAGAGAGCAGTAGATAACCTTGATGACCCTCAATAGCAAAAACCTCCGGTGCCTCGACACCACACTCCCTTAGGGTTTCAGCAATGGCAATAAAGGGGGCGGTCTCCTCTCTATCCGGTGGTGCATCCATCACAATCCGGCTCTGCTCACCCTCTTCATGGATTGTAGTGACCCGGAAATAGCGACGAAAACTGGCATCTGCCGAGGCTGGCTCAATCTGATAGGCTCTCTCACCAAGCTGGTTTTGAACCCATTTCTCTAATGCTTCTAAACGCTGATCCATCACCAAATCACTCTCAAAATCACTCTCAAAATCACTCTCAAAATCATAAAATGACGGAATTGTACTCTTTGCCAGTTGAGCTATGTATAATTAGAGGCCAATCAGGGCACAACTAAAGCATTAAACCGTTGAATATTCGACTCTGCAAAACAACTGGCCTTCTCCTCTCTACACTAACCTGTGTAATCTCTGCTCAGGTTCATGCAGAGACTCCCATGCGATGCACCGCAGAGGGCAACACATGGGTCTGTGATCAACCAAACACTGCGGTCTCTGACACCCGCATGAGACGCGAGCAGCCAGCCACAACAGCCCAACCAAAAGCTGTCAAAAAAGCTGTCAATAGCAAAAGTGCCCCACAGCCACAACAGACAACAACTGTTACTCCCAACAGCCGCCCCACTCAAAACGTTACAGCACAGCAATGCCCACAGAGCGCACCTAACCGTAACGCCCTGAAGAGCGCATCAAACCGGGAGCAGGCCGCAATATCGATTGACGCTGCTGAGATGGAGATTCAAGGTAAAAATCTCTTCTTCTACCGTGGAGAGGTCTCCATGCTTCGTGCGGACCAGTCACTACGCACCGATCAACTCACCTATAACCATGAAGCAGGGACCCTTGCCGCTGAAGGCAATCTCCGCTATCAAGAGGATGGTTTACAACTGACGGGGGCTCAGGCGCTATTCAATACCCAGACAGAGCACGCCTCCATCCATCAGGCACGCTATCTGCTGGAGAACTCCTCTGCCCGCGGTAGTGCCGAACAGATTGAGATGGATGGACACTATGTCAACCGTTTTCACAATACCACCTATACAACCTGCCCTTCTGCTGAAGATGGCTGGATGCTTGAGGCAGAGTTGATTGAAATGGACGAGCTTGAGGGGTGGGGGCGTGCTAAAAATGCTGTGATCCGCTTCCAGGATACCCCCGTTTTCTATAGCCCAGACTACAGTTTTCCTCTGGATGAACGGCGTAAAAACGGCTTTCTCTTCCCTACTTGGGGATACAGCCAACAAACCGGTGCCGATGTTGCCGCCCCTTACTATATCAATCTGGCTCCCAACCGGGACCTTACACTCACACCGAGAGCGATCAGCAAGCGGGGGGCGATGATCAATGGCGATTTCCGCTATCTGAATATCGATAACCGGGGGGACATTAGCGCAAGCTATCTTGCCGATGATGATTTGGCTGGTGATTCACGCTACCAACTGGGTATCCGACATCAAGGGGAGTACCTCGGGGCACTCGCCAATCCACTACAGTACGATATCAACTTCACTACACTCTCTGATCGTGACTATTTAGTCGACTTTGGAAATAGCCTGGCATTGACCAGTGTTGGTTCAGTCACCCAGTCAGCACAGCTCCGTTATCAACAGGGTGAGATCAGTCTCGCTGCAGAGGTGACGGACCATTACATCGTGAGTGATCCCACTACGATCGATGACCCATACCGCAAACTCCCCCAGATAGACCTGAGCTGGGCACCCTCTACAGGGGCAACCCCACTCCGCTATTCTGTCGATGCACAGTTTGTCAAATTTGACCATGACACCAAGAATGGTGCAAAACGTTACTGGATTAACCCCTCTATAGACTATACCTATAATTTGCAGGGTGGGGCCGCCTATATCAAGCCAGCCCTCTCTATTGCGCAGAGCCATTACGAACTGGATGAGGGTGGCACAATTAATCTGACCGTTCCCCATTACACGGTAGAGACGGGTCTGTTTTTTGAGCGTGAAATAGAAAAACCGCTGGCTCTATGGGGGGGAAGTGGTGGCTACCTGCAGACTCTGGAACCCTCTCTAAAGTTTAGTTACATCCCCGACGGACGGGACTCCGGCAAGAATTTCGATAGCCTGAACGAGTCTGGTAACAGCACCGTCGATCTGAGCGAGATCCATGGAAAAGATAGCGCTCCTTATACCCAACAGCTCACCTGGGCCATTAACAGTGACTGGATTCATACAGCAGATGGCATCAAAACAATCCGTGCTTCACTACAACAGACCCGAGATTTTAAACAGACCCGTACCCGAGACTGGGGGAACCTGATTGCCGGTGTGGAGTTGGAGCATGGTGCTCATGATATTGAGATGCTGGTTGACTGGAACCCCGATGCGAGTCAGAACGACACCTCGCGACTCAATTACCAGTACGATAACGATCAGGGCAAACTGCTCAACCTGGGCTATATTTATGATCGAAGCAGCGATGATCTCACCCAAGCCAAAAAGCAGGCCGATCTTTCGACTGCCTGGAAACTTGATTCAAAGTGGAGTTTGGTCGGACGCTATAACCAAGAGATGATTGAGGACGACTCACACAAACTGGAGGATCTCGTTGGTTTCCAATATGACTCTTGCTGCTGGGCGCTGCAGTTTACACGGCGCAACTACTTTACCGGAAAGGATGTGAGCGGCAGCAATCAGTTTGACACTAGCTGGATGATGCTGCTTGAATTAAAGGGACTTGGCGATATTGGTAGTCGTCAACCACTTGAATCACTACTCTCAACGAGTATCCGGGGATACCGCCTCAATCAGTAACCGGTAGACACCATGAACCTAGAATTCTCAGTTGAATCACGAAAGTCGACGCAAGGTCTTAATGCACCCAGGAGCTTATCCGAGAATAGAGAGCCTGCTGCGGAAAAGCTGAATTTGGCCATATTTTCCCATCCTTTTCGTTAAATAGTGGAACTATTCGCCTCAAATGATGACAAAATCTATCTCAAATCAGCTTCCCCTCGTTACGACTTCTATTCTCGGACAAGCA
>DUYW01000184.1 GCA_013349825.1 Gammaproteobacteria bacterium
GACACAGCAGCACAGCGACACCTCAGCACTAAACACACACTACAACCAGTGGCGCAGCTGGGAACAGCTCCCCGACACCTCTTCCAACACGCTCATTGAGTTTGGCGCTCGCCCCGAGATTGGTGCACTTACAGCAACCCTGCTCTCACGCTATGCGGCAATGGCGGTGGCGGGTGGAGACCATGCAGAACCGGGGTCCGGTGAGAAGCTGGTGGTACGACAACTGCTGGGAATTACCGAATACCGACAGCAACCACTGGTTCAACAGCAACTCCAAGAGCTGGAAACACTCTACAAACAGTTGATGGAGGGGATTCGTGAACAGTTGGCTGCGGCCTCTCACATTGATGACCTTGCTGCTCTGGCAGAGGGTCTGGATGATCTATCCAACCGCAACCTCACCCTCTCTACACTGGCTGAGAAGACGGCTGGAATTGAGAGTGAAGGGATTGATGCCTACGCTCTCAAGGAGTGGATCGAGCTGGCCGAAGCGATTAATCAAGAGCAGCAACAGATTGCTGCGGGTGACCAATCGCTGGGGCGTGCGCGCTACAGCCTCGCCTTCGCCTCTGGCACTGCCGCCACCTGGGCTGGCACCTTCCCCTTCAACCCATTCCAGGTTCCAGTCACCATCGGCAGCGCTGCTGAGATCGGTGCACTCGCCTCTGGTTTGATGGAGGGACAGCTAGAGCAAGCCACCACTACCCACCGCCTGATCCACAAGGCTAAGAACCTACTGAAAAACGGCGCACAGGCAGAACGCAAAGAGATGGATCGCCTCACATGGCGCGATCTCTCTGATGATGAGCAACAGCAGTGCGCCCCACTACTACTGATCGGCAATGACACCACACTGGGTGCTGCCGCCTCGGGTGGGCTCTCATGGCTGCTCAACAGTGACCTACCGATCAAGGTGATCGTACTGGCAGAGATGGATCTCGGCTTTGCTGGAGAGTCTGGGCTACATGGCGCTAACCACCGCCACAGCGATGCACGCAGTGAGCTGGCACTGGCTGCCTTGGCACAGCGCAACGCCTATGTTGCGCAAAGTTCAATCGCCAACCCAGAACACCTCAACCACGCCATGCGTGAAGCACTTCAGTATAACGGCCCTGCACTACTGCGCATTCATGCACCCAGCCCTCAACGCCACGGCTTTGCCAGTGACCAGACGCTGGCTCAGGCCAACCGTGCGGTCACGAGCCGAGCCTTCCCACTGTTCCGTTACAGCCCAGACCTACCCGGTGTATTTGGTACCCGCATCACTCTGGAGGGCAACACAACAGAGCCTGATACAATTGCTAGTTGGGCCTTCCATGAACAACGTTTTGCTGGGCTGTTTACAGCGCTTGATGGCGATAAAGGGCCTACTCCGCTGGAGCAGTGGATCACCCTAGATAGTCGTGGACAGAACAACAAGACTCCAACCTGTACAGTGGATGATGGGGAGTACGCCATCGACTCAGACTTTGCTCGTCGTCTGGGACAGCTATTACAACAGTGGCAGATGCTACAGGAGTTGGCCGGAGTGGTTACTCCGTTCACCGAGCAGGTACAGCAGCAGGCTGAAACCCGTATAGCGGCCAGCCATCAAGCGGAGGTCGATGCACTGAAGCAGGCACACCAACAAGAGCTTCAGACATTAAGAGAGCAGTTAGAGGATGAGGTGACGACTCGGATTACTGGACAACTTTCAGCTCTGGTAGAGAGTTACTCAGACACCCATTAATTCTAGTGAATAGTACGCAGCAGAGATAGAGTTCTCTCTGTCTGCATATTGGCCTGTTTGATCATGGCCATCTCTGCTTGCTGAAGAATATTGCTCTTCGCCAACTGAGCAGATTCCACTGCATAGTCTGCATCCAAAATACGAGAACGCGAAGCCATTAAATTTTCAGAAATATTTTGTGAACTTTGCACAGCATGCTCTGCCTGATTCATAAACACTCCAAACTTTGATCGGTGGTCCGCTATTGTATCGATGGCTTTATCTAAAATACTCAGCGCAATAGCCGCTTCCTCCTGATTAGCAAAAGTAATATCCGCTACTGTTCCTGTTTCAGTACTGCGAATCTTTGCGGAGGTTTTTGTATCTTCGGATAAGGTGGTTGTTCCTGCTGAGGTTTCCGTAGCCGTGATAGTAAAACCTGCTATCATATCAGCGAAATGGGCATCACGATCCCCTGTAAAGGATACTGAAACAGAGGTGGGATCACTGTCTGGTGCTATAGAAGCCGGAGCCCCTCTCCCATAGACAGTTGAATAGTTCGGCTCATAACCTGTGTACTCATCCTTATTAGGATAAATTGAGGTTGATGTATCAACGCTATAAGCACTAATACCGGTGTAAAAACCTTGCTCATGCAAAAAATCATATCCTTGTACATCCAAGACACTATGATCATGTTGACCATCCACAGTCATTCCGGCTGCTGTTGTATCACTCCCCGCAAAGTCAGTAATGCCTATACTGCTACCATCCGTTTTCCAAAGAGTCACCCTGTCTACTCCTCCACTCTGATCCCACTCAAGACCTGCAGCTGTCAATGCCGCTGTATTTGCATCCAATGCTGATTTCAGTGCTGCAGCATTTGCACTATCATTTCCTGTTCCAGCCGCTACATAGCTGACTTGAATTCCCTCTAAGTTAAATGAGATGGCTTCTCCAGCTACGTTATAAAAATCCCTAAAGTCAACCTTAACCACATCTGACAACGTTTCATACGTTACATATGCATTATCACTAGTAAAATCCCTTACAACTTCCATCGTTGTAGGAGTAGATATATCACTACTGGTGCCATTAAAATTGGTGAAGTTAAAAGAGTCCTGAGCATCCTTAATCAGGCGAACCTGACTGTTGTTAACGCTGGAGCAATAGCGAGTCTATTTGCCGCACCGCTCTATTCATAAAAAAACCGGCCTTCAGGCCGGTTGCTATTTCACAGGGGGGGGTAGATCAAAATGGTTCAGGGTCTGATATCCATTTCCGATCTAGCCACATCTTCATCTCTTCTCTTTCTGCCTCGCCCAGCATCAAGTAGGTACTCTGCTCATCTAGCTGCTCTTCACGCCATTCACAGTAACGGATGGTCTCCCCATGATTTTCATGAAAATGGTTGTAGAGCTGATCTACCAGCTGATAGATGGCCCATACTTGATCTACTGTCCAATCCTCCGTTTTCAGGTTGATCATGTCTTATCTCCATTTTTCACTGTTGGTTTAGCGCTCTTTTTTTGTGCCTTGCTGCGGGTGGCCGCATTACGCTCCCGTGCCTCCTTTGCACGGTAGGAGTCCCCTTCAATCTGTAAAATTTCACTGTGGTGTACCAGCCGATCGACCAGGGAGACGACACAGCTGGCATTGGGGAAGATCTCATTCCACTCAGCAAAGGGGCGGTTGGTGGTGACGATGATGGAGCGCTCTTCATAACGCCTAGAGACGATCTCAAACAGCAGGTCGGCATGACGGTTGGAGTAGGAGAGATACCCTACCTCATCAATCACCAGCAGCTGGGGTTGGCTGTATTTACGAAAGCGCCGCTGCAAGGCGTTATCCCCATCCTGTGCCGTCAGTTCGTTGAGCATGGCACTGGCTGTAGTGAAGAGGACGGTATACCCACTGAGTACCGCATGGTGGGCTATGTTCTTGGCCAATGTGGTCTTGCCCACCCCGTTGGGGCCGACCAGCACCAGGTTGCTGCCATCGTGCAGAAAATCCAGCCCCATCCATTGCTGTACCCGCTTCTGGTCACACTGTTTCGGCCAGCGCCACTCGAAGTCTGCCAAGGGCTTGAAGCGGCCCACTTTGGCACTTTTGATGCGTCGCTCCAGCGAGCGCCGGGTACGCTCTTGCTCCTCCCACTCAATCAGCCGTGGTAACCATGGCTGATCATGGGTCTCATCCCAGTGGGCCAGCAGCCCATACAGTTTGAGGGTACCAGCACGCTCCTGCAGTGTGGTGGGGTTAGGTGTATTCATGACTCTTCCTCCTGTTCGGTTAGCTGGTCATAGCTCGCGAGATCATGAGGTTTGACGCTGACCTCACGGGCTTTGGGATGTTGATTGAGGTCGATTGGAATGGGAACAGGCTGATCCCGCTCTTCTCTTCTTCGTTCCAGTACGGTACGTACTCCATTGGGGTGGGCGACACCGCCTGCCAGAGACTCACTGATGGCACTCTCCAGCTCTGTGGCGCCATACTGATCCAGCATCCGCAATAGGGTGGATACGATGGAGCCGATATTGCCCCCGCGCTCTGCTGCTTTATCCAGTAACGTTATGCTGCTGGGTACTGCATGAGAGAGACGGTCCTTGCCGCTGTGTTCACGGGCGGCCCGCTTCTGTTTTTTCAGCCCCTCGATATGGGTGGGATCCTCGATCTGTTTCCCTTTGTCATAGCAGCGTGGGTGGGTTGCGATACACTCACCACTATCCATCACTCTCACCTCTGCTGGAGATGCGACCACCAGCAGGCTCTTTCTGGTGTGCGTATGGGGTACCGAATAATCATTCCGCTCAAAGCGGACATAGGGGGTCTTGCCCACCTTGACCTCGACCTGTTCATCGGTGGGGTAGTTGGTATCGGGTAGTGCCATCAGTTTGGATTGCTCCTGCTCAAAGGCCTCTCCGACGCTGATGCTGCGATCCTCTGGATAGGGGCGACTCATGGCTCTGGTCTCACACCAGATTCTGGCCTCTTCATTCAGTGCTTGTAGCGCCTCTATCCCTCTCCATGGGGATGAGAGATCTCGTCCCGCCCAGAAGTTATCCCGTACATAACGGATGGCACGCTCTACACGCCCCTTTTCAT
>DUYW01000217.1 GCA_013349825.1 Gammaproteobacteria bacterium
TACCCCAGGGCACCTTCTCTTGCGCAAGCGCAATTCACCTTGTAGCAGGCTATTAGCAAGGTTTTCAACCGAGGAACGAGGTCGAGCAACGAAGATATTGGACGCTATGGGCGTTAGGCATTTACACATGACTTATTCAGGGGTTCCTTAACATGATGCAATTCATTTTGCGCACAAACCTTCCACCAAAATCATCCTGAACTGTTTTAAATCAAATAGATATAACAATATTTAGATAAACAAATAGCGCTCTTTTGTTATGATCAACGGAGTGTTCTCTCTACAATCCCCCCTTTAAAACCCACTCTCTCTAATCCATAGAGAGATCATATTTGTAACCAGTGCCTCTACCCAGCTACGGCTCTTACCCTCCAGCAGTAAAGATCCGGATAGCCGATAACGAGCAGGCAATGCCACCATAGATTTAGTTGTAAGCAGAAGCCGATAACGGGCCAGCTCGGGACGGAGTTCTCCGGCATCAGTTTCGCTCGAAGCAATATCTCCTCCATAGACTGAAGCCAATTCAGGATATTTCAGACTCACTACCGCAGTGGTATCCATCGTGTCTAAATTTAAATTTGTAACAGTAAATTCACCACTATTGGCAATCCAACTCCCTTTTGCTCCAATATCAACACGGTTCAGATCATGCTCCTCCAGGAAACCTACCACCCGAACACCATTGTCAGGGACCACGGTCATCAATGGCTGATACCTGGAGACCCACTCCCCAGGGTGCATCACAAGGAGTTCAGAAACCGTCCCTTTGAGAGGGCTATAGAGGGTCATCAGAGTCTGTCGGCTCTTCAGCCCCTGTAACTCGACCAGTTTCTGTTGCAGACTTTGTTCGATGACATGTCGTCTCTCCCGTTCCAGGCGCGACCCTGCCCGCCGAGTGAGTAGTTCTCTGTAATTTTGAACTTCTACCTCTGTTAATACGATCTGATGTTCAATCTCGGGGCTGATGAGCGATACCAGAGGGTCTCCCTCTCGGACTTGCTGGCCTCGCTGAACATAAATCTGTGTGACTCTCGCATCTTCTGTTGCAAAAATGTCACCTCGCTCAAGCGTCTCCAGGACGGCCGGTATGCTGATCGTGGTTCGCCACGGGATCAGGCTGAATCCGATAAAAATCGTTACCAGGATGAGTGTTCTGATACTCGCCCGATTCAAGGTCATATGTGTTCTCCTTTTCCACCACTGTGCCATCTCTTTGTAGATCGGCAGCCCAATAAACCAGACAATCTCTACCAGAAAGAGGAGTATCCCCAGTACTTTGAAGGCAAAGTAGTAGACCAGCAGGGCAATTCCCAGAAAGAGAAACAGGCGATAGATCCAGGTGCCCCAGGCGTAGAGGATAAAGAGCCTTTGACGTTGCGGTTTGAGCCACTCCGGTGGCTCTTCTCCAAACCCGAACAGTATTTCACGCAGGTTCCATTGGGTCATCGCAAAGGCGCGTGGCTGCAAATTCTCGGCACCCATCCAGTCAGATAGGGCAAAATAGCCGTCAAAGCGCATAAATGGGCTGATATTGACCGTCAGCGAGGTGATCCAACTGGTTGTTGCTACAAAGAAGGCGATACTACGAGCCGTGCCATCAGGCAAGATGCTCCAGCAAAAGGTGGCCAGCAGTGCGATATGAAGTTCTGTGAGTACACCGGCCAATACAATATCGAGACGCTCTCTCTTGTTGGTCAATCGCCAGCTATCTGTAGTATCGGTATAGAGCACCGGAAACAGCACTAGAAAGGCTACGCCCATGGAGGTGACACGACACCCCTTCCTATTGGCAACATAGGCATGACCCAGTTCATGGGCAGACTTAATGACGATCAGTGTGACCCCATAGAGCAGCAGCCCTTGCCAACTGAAAAAATGGAGAAAAGTGGCTGAGAACTGCTCCCACTGGCGGATCATTAACAGGATACCGACCACTCCCAGTATACGGATCGTTAGACGGAGGTTTCTGTTGATGAGTCTTCCGACCTGTGGTGCGGTTCGTGCCAGAAACCGGTCCGGTTTCCACAATGGAATCTGGATAAAGAGGTAGTGGTGGACCAACCACATCAACCAGTGGCTCGAACCCGCATTACTCAGTTTTTTCAGAAACTGCCACTCTTCTGTCTGGGCTGTCTGCAAGAGCTGGTTATTGCGCAGAAACAGAACCAACTGTTGCAGATCCTCTTGATCGATTTCCACTCTCTGTTGTTGCAACTGCCCTATCAGCTCCTCTGCCTTGATCCCCCCTTGCCATTTCTGCAGGACTTGAAAGGCATCCAGTGCGATACGAAAGAAACGGTTACGCAGAGGATCATAGATCATCCAGGCTGGAGATCCGTCCTCCTCGGGGGTCGCTTTTAACAGCTGCAGGTTATGCCGCAGTGGCGGCAATATCAGGGGCTCTTGATCTCCTTCCCCTTTCACTGCCATCGAGATTGACTGGCTTGGATCTACTGGAAGCTCAGCCGTTGCCATCTACCACCCCAGCCACTGCCGTAGAGCGGTGATGGGTCTGCGAAACAGATAATAGAATAGTGTGACTTCAGTCCCATAGCTCTTGGCAATGCCACGCAGGCCGATGCGGGGCTCTCTTCCATTCAGTACGCTCAGTGTCTCTACATCAAAACGGGCAATCACTTTGTAGGAAGGAATTTTATCCACTCCCAACTGAGGCTCATAGGAGGCGTGATGGACTGTTGCTGCCAATGGATTCAGTGGATCGGTATCCAGAAAGAGCTGCACTTCTCCACCGGCCTCTAGGGCAATGGCATCTTTGACGGCGACCATTAGGGTAACCTCTACCTGCTGTTCATCAGCAATTTTGAGGATCCGTTCTCCCACCTGTACCGGTCGTCCGCTCCAGGCTTGAGGGTCATCAATAATGGCAATCCCGGAGGTGATGGCATGAATGGAGGCTCGCTGTTTAAGCTCTTCGGCATAGTGCAGTTCTGACTCTCTCAGTTTGAGCTCTGCCCGTAACTCTGCCAGCTCTGCCTTGCGTTTCGGGTCCGAGAAGCTGGCCTGCTCCACCCGATGAAGGGCTGCTTTTGCCACCTGTACCTTCTGTTTGCTGACATCCAGCTGGTAGTTGAGCTCTTCCTCTTCTATACGCACCAGCAATTGCCCTGGCTGGACCTGTTGGTTGGGTTTTACCAATACTTCGGCGATCACTCCATTCAGTGGGGCGGTCACCAGATGAGGCTGATACGGTGTCACTTCGGCAGATGAGAGAACACTGAGCCGCACCGGTACCAACAGAAGTAACAATACACAAACGGTTGCCGCAAAGGCCAGTGGTTTGATGCGTTTGGGCATCAGGGAGAGGCAGTGCGCTTTTGATTTACAGAATACAGACTGTGCGTAAGCTCCCCCCAGATGGTCGAGCAAAACCTGCTCCTGCTCACTCCAGGGGGCATCACGACTCAGTAGTAACACCCCTTGATGTGAGCGCCCGGTTTGAGTCAATGGAATCCATAACATCTCTGCTGCAGAGAAGTTCACCCACTCCCGACGGGTTTCACTCTCCAGCTGGTGCGGTTCGATACGGTGTGTGATGTTGGCAGCATCCTGATGCTGATAATGGTTCACCAACCGCTCTACCCAGGTCACAAATGGTGCGCTGCGATCCACTTGAGCAAGATGTGAGAGTCGCACCACTTTGTAGTGCTCTCCATCGTTCGATAACAACAGGGTTGCTTCACTGTAACGGGATACCTTTTGGGTTTCGTTGACAATCAGATAGGTGAGCTCCTCTTCACTATCTGCAGTCCGGCTCAACTTTTCCAGTCGCAATAACTGCGCAACGGGGTTCATCTCCGGTTCGGATGGTTCGGCATGGGTCTCTTTCTGCAGCATGTCAGAAACTATTGGGTAGAGAAATGAACTGTAGCACTCATTCCTGAAAGCAGGTTTTTCTGACTCCCTTGCAACTGTCCACGTAGTGTGACCGTTTGGCTAGCAGAGTCGACCTCTCCCCCAATCGCAATGACGCTTCCCTGATGTCGGGATCCGGTCTCATCAATCACCACTTCAATTGTATGCCCAGGTTTTAACCAGCGTAACCATCCCGAGGGGACTACGATAGCAAGTTCATGGGCATCGCTGGAGACAATCCTTAACAATCCTTGGTTGAGCTCTACACTCTCGTATTCATTGACAAAACGCTCTACAACCACGCCTGACCAGGGGGCGGTTATTTTGCAGCGGCTGGTATTGATCTCGGCAATCTGTAGTTCTACCTCTGCTTGTTCCAATGCGGTCTCTGAGAGCACTACCTCCAATTTGCCGATGGAGTCGGCCGCTTCAAGGCGACGATCATTCTCCAGCTTCGCTGCAGCTGCTCTGCGATTAATATTGATCTTCTCCCGATTACGCTCGAAGATCTCACAATCAAAGGCTACCAGCAGATCCTTTTGTTGAAACAGCTCGCCATTACGCAGTGGCAAGGCTGTGACCTGGGCTGAAATCTCGGCAGAGAGGGTCGCCTGGTGCAGTGGCTCCAGTACTGCTCTGGCTTGATAGACCTCTGACAAAACCGGTGTTTCAATCTCTTTTGCCTCTGCACGACACGCCATGGCAGTGAACAGCAGCACACTATAGATAAGCAGTGGTCTCATGGGTTAATTTCTACTTCGGGTTCGGGTTCGGGCTCAGGTTCGGGTTCGGGTTCGGGTT
>DUYW01000103.1 GCA_013349825.1 Gammaproteobacteria bacterium
CACACAGAACATACCATGCAGCCCCCCCCCCCATTACCGCCTACCGGGATTGACCTCGAATCTCATGAACTCTATCTCAATCGTGAGCTAACCTGGCTCAACTTCAATAGCCGTGTTCTCCACGAGGCGGCAGACAGTCGCACCCCACTGCTGGAACGGCTCAAATTTCTCTCTATCAGCGACTCCAACCTCGATGAGTTTTTCATGAAGCGGATTGGTGGATTGAAACAGCAAGAGGAGGCTGGAGTCCATCAGTTGACAGTCGATGGACGCACTCCGAGAGAGCAGATTGATGAGTGCCACATCCAGATTCGGGAGATGGCACAAGAGCAACTGAAGACCTATTTCAAACTGCTCAAGCAGCTAAAGCAGAACAACATCTATCTCTCTCATTATGATGATCTCAACAACAAGCAGCGAAACATCCTCAGACAGCAGTTTATTGATGCCATCTTCCCGCTTTTGACGCCTCTGGCGATGGACCCCGGACACCCCTTCCCTTTCATCTCCAACCTAACCCTTAATCTATTGGTGATACTTCGCTTCCCTGGAGAGCTGACCAGCCGTATGGCCCGAATCAAACTCCCGGTCGGCAAGGCATCGGTCAAGCGCTTCTACCCGGTTGATGATATTGATGATCCACAGCGAGAGATCTTTATCCCGGTTGAGGATATTGTGAGCCACAATCTGGACCTGCTATTCCCCGGCATGGAGATTCTGACCTGTGAGCTATTCCGGGTCACCCGTAACGCCAACACAGAGAAAGATGAGGAGGAGGCGGACGACCTGCTGGCAATGATTGAATCCGAGCTACAGGATCGCCATTTCTCTCCAATCGTTCGGCTACAGGTACAGCAGGAGATGGTTACAGAACATCGTGGCATGTTAGCGGCTGAGCTGGGACTGGATGAGGAGAGTGATGTTTTTGGATGCCCTTCCCTGATGGCGATACGCGACCTGTTTGAACTCGCCGTACTCAACCACCCTGAACTCTCTGACCCATCCCACTCCCCTCTGGAGCACCACCAACTGGCCTATGATAGCCGCCTGATCTTTCACCACCTACGCAATGATGGTCCGATCCTGCTGCAGCACCCCTACGAGTCATTCAGCACCACGGTAGAACATTTCCTTGAGGCTGCCAGTATTGACCCCAAGGTACTGACCATCAAAATGACCCTCTACCGTACCTCGGCAGAGAGCAAGATTATCGAGTCTTTGGTACGCGCAGCACGCAATGGGAAGCAAGTGGCTGTACTGGTAGAGCTCAAGGCGCGGTTTGATGAAGCAGCCAATATTCGCTGGGCTCGCCGACTGGAGCAGGCAGGGATTCATGTTACTTATGGTGTCGTTGGGTTGAAGACCCACAGCAAGGTGATCCTTGTGTTGCGACAGGATTATAATGGCCTGCGCCACTACGCACATATTGGTACCGGCAATTACCATTCGGGTACTGCACGCCTCTACACCGACCTGGGAATGCTCACCAATGACCGCGATATCGGTAAAGATCTGACAGAGTTGTTCAACTATCTGACCGGTTACTCTCCACCTCCGACCTACCGCAAGATCCTGACTGCCCCTTCTACTTTGAAGAGTGCACTATTGAAACGGATTGAACGTGAAATCAGCGTCAGCAGCGAGAAAAAACCGGGGCTGATTCAATTCAAGGCCAACGCCCTGGAGGATGTTGACATCACCCACGCACTCTATAAGGCGAGCCAGGCGGGGGTCAAAATCGACCTGATCATTCGCGATACCTGCCGTCTGCGCCCCGGAGTGCCCGGCGTCAGTGATCACATTCAGGTGATCAGCATCGTCGGTAGCTTTCTGGAGCATGCACGAATCTTCTACTTCCAGAATGGAGGCAACGAAGAGTACTACATTGGCTCTGCCGATCTGATGAAGCGTAACCTTGAGGGACGGGTTGAGGTGGTTGCACCAGTTGAAGATCTGGACCTGCGGCAGGACCTGCGGATGATTCTCAACCTGCAACTGGATGACCAGCGCAGCGCGTGGGATATGCAGGCCGATGGTAGCTATCTGCAGAGAACGCCCACAGATGATACAGTCATCAACAGTCAGCAGACTCTGCTGGGTTTTGCCCATAAACGGCTAAAAGCTGCTGCCAAACACCAACAGAAGAAGATCCGCAAGAAACTACTCAACAAGACTAACCAAAAGTCTTCCTGATTCCTAAGCCTGAGAGGCCACGATGAACAAAAAAAATAGTAATCCGGGGCTCTCCCCCATTCTGGTAGCCATTGACTTCTCTGACTACTCGACCAAGGCACTACTGTTTGCCGCAGAGCTGGCACAGCAGCTGAAGCGACCACTGGAGATCCTTCATGTGGTGCATGATCCGGGGGATTCCCCCGGTTACTACTCTGCAAAAAAGGCGAAAAAACAGCTTCTACGCATGGAGGAGCGAGCTCAGGAGATGTTTAATCGCTTCACCGAAAAGGTGGCCAATGAACACACTTCAATCTCTATCTTGAAAAAACCAAATCTGACGCTGGTCAGCGGCCTACCGGTAACCCGGATTCTGGAGATCGAGAAACAGTTGAAGCCCTATATGCTGGTGATGGGTAGCCAGGGGCGAACCGGCCTCTCCCATCTGATGCTTGGCTCAAAGGCTGAGCAGGTTGTACATCTTTCTAAATACCCGGTCACCATCATCAAATAGACCCTGTTCATCACCTTCTTCTAAAAAATTCCTTAAGAGATTTTTCCTCTATGCCTCTGCTCACGCACTCACTATTTCCACTTACCCGCTCCAGACAGACACTCTTTATGGTCCTCTTCCTGCTGATGGCGAGTGCTTTTCTGATACACAATGTCTATGCCGGCGGTACAGCCCCCCCCCCGGATGAAACGACCATGAATTGGGGGATGATGGCAATGAATCTGCTTGGTGGCCTTGCTCTGTTCCTATTTGGGATGGACCAAATGGCAGAGGCACTGAAAGCGGTTGCCGGAGAGAAGATGAAAGTCATTCTCTCACGCCTAACCACTAACCGTTTCACCGGTGCCATCACCGGGGCTCTGGTCACTGCGGTAATCCAATCCTCCTCGGTAACCACGGTATTGGTGGTTGGCTTTATCAGTGCTGGATTGATGTCTATGGCACAGTCGATCGGGATCATTATGGGGGCCAATATCGGCACCACCATCACCGCCCAGATTGTCGCTTTCAAGGTCACCAAATACGCCCTGTTGATGATCGCTATAGGCTTTTCGATGCTCTTCTTCTCCAAACAAAACAGGATCAAACATTACGGCAACATGCTGATGGGGCTGGGTATGATCTTCTTTGGCATGGCGGTGATGAGCGAAGCCATGCAGCCGCTACGTAGCTACCAACCGTTCCTTAATCTGATGGTTGAGATGAGCAATCCACTGTACGGCATTCTGATTGCCGCAGGCTTTACCGCCTTGGTGCAATCCTCATCAGCCACCACCGGCATTGTGATCGTGATGGCCAGTCAGGGATTCATCTCCCTGCCTGCGGGTATTGCGCTCGCCTTCGGAGCCAATGTAGGTACCTGTATCACCGCACTACTGGCTGCCATTGGGAAGCCCCGGGAGGCGCTACGTGCCGCTGCCGTCCATGTACTCTTCAATCTATTGGGGGTACTGCTGTGGCTCGGGCTTATTGATCAACTGGCGGAAGTCGTTATGCTACTCTCTCCCACCCATCCCGAGTTGAGTGGCATTGACCGCCTCAGTGCAGAGACTCCACGACAGATCGCCAATGCCCATACCATCTTCAACATTGCAAACACCCTGATCTTTATCTTCTTTACTGCGCAGTTTGCCCGACTGGTGGAGTATCTGGTTCCAGATCGCCCGCTGGAAGAGGAGCAGTTGATCACCATCCGGCACCTGGATCAAGAGTTACTCTCTACCCCTAGTCTGGCGCTGAGTCGCGCACGCATGGAGCTGGTACAGATGTCTGATGTGGTTGATAAAATGCACAAGAATATTTTACCCGCAATCACCCACGGTAGCCCATCCGACCTCTCAACATTAGCCAGGGAGGATGAGAAGGTGGACCGACTGCACCAGGAGATCATCCACTATTTGGGACAGATTAGTGGCAATAAACTCTCTGAGCGGGAGTCCATCGAACTGGGCAACCTGTTCGAAATCACCAATGCACTGGAAAATATCGGCGACCTGATCGAAACCGACATGGTTGAACTGGGTCAGCAGAGAATCAAAGAGGAGATCACCATCAGTCCGCAGACCCGAAAGATTCTGGAGGAGATCCATACCATGGTGGTCCATTCACTAAGCTCAGCAAGCAGCGCCATCAAGACTGAGCTAAGTGGGGATGCGCACCAGGTGATTGATATGAAGAGTGAGCTGAATCAGCTGATTGAGTCAGCCCATCAACACCAGATGGAGCGCCTGACCGCCGATGAGTCGAAGCGTATTCAGACCTACTCACTGGAGGTCGAGGTGATCGAGAAGCTGAAACGGATCTACTACTTCAGCAAGCGAATTGCCAAGGCTGCAGCCTGAGCCTTAAATGAATCTTAAACGTAACTATTCAGGGGTGTTAACGGAAAATAATCCTTGACAGGCTTTTTCAGCAAAAACATGTTTTTTAGTCCACCCCCGTACCTCTTGCTCAT
>DUYW01000188.1 GCA_013349825.1 Gammaproteobacteria bacterium
AGCTATCAAACCACCCGCTCCCGTAGCTCCTTCCATGGCTTGAAGTGAACCTCTAGCTGCGGGACGCGGCGAATAGACGCGCAATTGCTCCAGCGTTAACACTAGTACTCCGAGAGTAGAGAATCTACTGCGGAAAAGCTGAATTTGGCAATATTTACCCATCCTTTTCCTTAAATAGTGGAACTATTCGCCTCAAATGATGACAAAATCTGTCTCAAATCAGCTTCCCCTCGCTACGACTTCTATTCTCGGACAAGCACCTAGAATGAGAGTAATTGGCTATGCGATAATAGTCAGCTTTGCTGTCTGCTGGAGGTTTCTAATACCCTCTACTGAGTTTGCAGCCAAATACTATCATTAACATTTTCGGAATCTAAAGTGATCTCTACAGCCAATATTACGATGCAATTTGGGGCCAAGCCCCTGTTCGAAAACATCTCTGTCAAATTTGGTAATGGCAATCGCTTTGGCCTGATTGGTGCAAACGGTTGCGGTAAATCGACCTTTATGAAAATTCTGGGTGGGGACCTGGCTCCATCCTCAGGAAATGTGACACTCGACCCTCACGAGCGTTTGGGGAAATTGCGGCAAGACCAGTTCGCCTATGAGGAATTTACGGTGCTCGATACGGTGATCATGGGGCATGGGGAGCTGTGGGAAATCAAGCGTGAGCGTGATCGCATCTACTCTCTTGCGGAGATGAGCGAAGAGGATGGGATGAAGGTTGCTGACCTCGAAGTGCTGTTTTCCGAGATGGATGGTTATACAGCTGAATCGCGTGCGGGGGAGCTGCTGTTGGGGCTTGAGATCCCTGTTGAGCAGCATACTGGTCCGATGAGTGCGGTTGCTCCGGGTTGGAAATTGCGTGTGCTACTGGCCCAGGCACTATTTTCTGATCCGGATATTTTGCTGCTGGACGAGCCAACCAATAATCTCGACATCAATACGATTCGCTGGTTGGAGAACATCATCAACGAGCGAAGCTCCACCATGATCATCATCTCCCATGACCGCCACTTCCTCAACAGCGTCTGCACCCACATGGCGGACCTCGACTTTGGCGAGCTGCGAATCTACCCCGGAAACTATGATGAGTATATGACCGCATCCACCATGGTGCGTGAGCAGATGCTCAATAACAATGCCAAGAAAAAGGCCCAAATTGCTGAACTGCAGACCTTTGTCAGCCGCTTTTCTGCCAATGCCTCCAAGGCCAAACAGGCCACTTCGCGCGCCAAACAGATTGATAAGATCAAACTGGATGAGGTTAAACCCTCCAGCCGTCAAAACCCCTATATCCGCTTTGAGCAGGAGAAAAAGCTGTTCCGTAATGCGTTGCATGTTGAAGAGGTCAGCCAGGGGTTTGATGGTAATACACTGTTCAGCGGTTTGGATCTGTTACTCGAAGTGGGTGAGCGCATCGCCATTATCGGCCCCAATGGTATTGGTAAAACCACACTGTTACGTACCCTGTTAGGTATTGAGCAGGGGGGTATCAACCCCGAGTCCGGGCTGGTGAAGTGGTCAGAAAATGTCAATATCGGCTACTACGCACAGGATCATGCCTATGAATTTGAACAGGAGATGAATCTGTTTGACTGGATGAGCCAGTGGATGCAAGAGGGGGATGATGAACAGGTGGTCCGAGGCTACCTGGGGCGGCTGCTGTTTTCACAAAATGATATTGCCAAGAATGTGAGTGTCATCTCTGGTGGAGAGCAGGGACGGATGATTTTCGGAAAAATAATGATGCACAAACCCAATGTGCTGGTGATGGATGAACCCACCAACCACCTGGATATGGAGTCAATCGAGTCGCTCAACAGCGCACTGGAGAACTACCCTGGCACCTTGCTCTTTGTCAGTCATGATCGTGAGTTTGTCTCTTCACTGGCAACCCGTATCATTGAGCTCACACCTCAAGGGGTGGTCAACTTCAATGGCAGTTATGAAGAGTATCTCAGCAGTCAGGAGATTGGCTGATCTCTTTCTGGCATAAAGAGCAAATACCGCCGCTATTGATCCTAAAAACCTTAGTTCTTATATGAGTGCGATCTTATAAAGTGAGATTAAGGTGGGTTTTAATACGTTGTATCGTATATATTGACAGTATCTCCTCAAGCGTATATATTCAATATATACGGTAAAGGGGATATAAGTATGGGTCAAAATAAAATACGCTCAAAACAGGAGCTGGGTATCCTGTTACGGAACAAAAGAAAAGAGATGGGGTTCAAACAGAAAGAACTCGCAATCAAGGCATCTGTCCGGCAACCCTTAATCTCTGATATTGAAAACGGAGAAACCAACGTTAAATTCGATACCATCATCAAGGTGCTGGCAGCACTCGATCTTGATCTCACAGTTATACGCAGACAGAAAGGACCGTTTGACCCAACTCAGTATTAATCATGGGACGAAAGCAGACTACACAGACTCTCGAAGTCTATATCAGTACCTCTCTGGTAGGTAGGTATATGCGACTACACAACGGTGCCACTCAGTTTCAATATGATGAATCATGGCTGCATCACAAAAATAGCTTCCCGATCTCTTGCTCTATGCCACTCTCAAATGAGATCTTCTCAGGCTCAACGGTAGAGTACTTCTTCTCAGGCCTCCTTCCCGATGATCAGGATATCCGCGAAACGATCGCTTCCAGAGAAAGTGCGGAAAGTGCAAATATCTTCGATCTGCTTGTAGTAATCGGGCGGGACTGCGTGGGTGCACTGCGATTTCTGCCTCAAGGGTCTCCATCTGATGAGATGGAAATGAGATTCACCCCAGTCTCTGACGACAAGATTGCTCAGAAACTTGAAAATTTAGGGAACGCCCCTTTGGGAAACGACCAAGACAGTGAGAACAATTTCCGTATCTCTATTGCAGGTATGCAAGAAAAAACAGCCTTCCTCCAAATGGAAGGGAAGTGGTGCACCCCCCTGGGTGTAACTCCAACATCACACATTTTTAAAACTGCCATTTCCAATAAGCCAAATGGGGCCGATCTCTCTAACTCCCCCTGGAATGAGTGGCTCTCTCTGCTCCTTTGTGAAAATCTAGGGCTACCTAGTGCAAAGTCAGAGGTGAAATATTTCAACCGCAAACCTGTGTTGATTGTGGAGCGCTTCGATAGAATGTGGGTGGATAATACGCTCTACAGAATCCCCCAGGAAGATCTCTGTCAGGCTCTTTCTATCCCCCCCAATAGAAAGTACCAATCTGATGGAGGACCGAATATCCAGGATGTAATGGAGTTGCTCAATAGCTCTATTACTCCTCTTGAGGACCGGTGCAAATTTATGAAGGCTCAAATAGTCTTCTGGCTGCTCGGCGCAATCGATGGACATGCAAAAAATTTCTCTATCTTCCTTAAACATAGCGGCCATGAGCTCACACCTCTATACGATGTAATGTCAGCCGCACCCTATTCCCAATTCCCGATACAGAAGATGAAATTAGCAATGGCGATAGGGAATAAGAACTATTACAAGATCCAACAGATACAACTTCGACACTTCTACCAAACAGCCCAAAAGGCCCATCTGGCAAAAGAAAATATGGATGAAATTGTTAACGAGCTATCAAACAGTGTGGATCAGGCTCTGTCTGTTGGTAACAAGGCGTGTAACGAGAAAAACGCCCCCGGTTCAGAAGTTGAGCCCATTCTTGAGATGCTGGCTAAAAGAGCTAAGATAATACGGTGAGATCCAATTTATATACTTGTTTTCTTAGATGGCTGTCCGAGGATAGAAGTTGTAGAGAGCGGATGGTTCAGAAGTTTTACCAAGTTTGAATGCCTCCAGTGCTTGATAGAATGCTTTGGCAGAAAGTGCCCCTTGTTTGCTCCATACCTCTTTACCGTCCTTGATAAAGAGGATGGTGGGTGTTGCCCAGGTGGGTGATTTGAGTTCAAAACCGCTCAGTGCCGATGCGGGAACACTTCTTAAAGGGACGGTTCCCTGATAGTGTGCAGTTACCTCCTGTGCAAACTGAGTGCAGTAGGGACAGCTGCCTTCCTCTTCAGCCTCAACCACAATAATCTCCATTCCTCCCAGGGGGGATATGGTGTTCTCGGTCTTGGCGTTGCTCACCTTTTCAAAAGTAATGCCAGTGGCATGGTTGGGACAGTACCCATTGGGGTTCTTTTTCAGATAGTCTTGGTGATCCGCTTCTGCCGGCCAGAATTGCTCCAGAGCTTTGATCTCTGTGACGATCTTTCCATAACCATGCGTTGTGAGTAACGATTGATATCGGTCTTTGGTAGATCGTGCAATCTGTTGTTGCTCTGGGGAGGTCCAGTAAAGTGCGGAACGGTAGTGTTCACCGACATCATTGCCTTGTCGGTTCAGCTGAGTGGGGTCATGACCCTCCCAGAACTTTTTGATCAGAGATTCAGTAGAGATTATTTCAGGATTGTAGGTCACTCTAACCACTTCGGTGTGGTTGATTAATGAGGTCCCCGGATAGGAGAGTTGACTATACTCCAGCACGTCATAATAACCGGGGTCGCTGTAGTTGCCACCGGCATAGCCTTTAGCGCTCACAAAGATTGACCCACCCAGTGCTCACAAAGTTGACCCACCTACTGTTGGTGCTCATTCAAACTGACCCACCTTCACTCCCTCTGATCC
>DUYW01000147.1 GCA_013349825.1 Gammaproteobacteria bacterium
CCTCTGTTAACGCTGGAGCAATTGCGCGTCTATTCGCCGCGTCCCGCAGCTAGAGGTTCACTTCAAGCCATGGAAGGAGCTACGGGAGCGGGTGGTTTGATAGCTGCCGGGCCTCTTCAGCGAGGCGATTAATACATCTAGCTGACTCTTGGCGGCCGATCAATAGAATGGCGCTCTCGGCTAGGAGTTGCCACTTAGCATCAAACAGAGCCAACGGAAGGTATACACTAACCAGCCTCTGAGCAGTGATACTTCCAAGAGACTCCAGGCAACCTAACCAGTTGTTGGCACTCTACATCAATGAAGATGTTTTTTGAGCTCCCTTTTTAGCTCCTGCTTGTCAATCGGCTTAGCAATAAACCCATCACATCCAGCCTCATAAAAAGCATCCCGATGTTTCTGCATCACATTAGCCGTCAGCGCTACAATAGGAGTCTGATTGTTCTCTGATCGCAACATCTTAGTTGCTTCAATACCATCAATCTCTGGCATCTGCATATCCATCAGGATCAGATCAAAGCTCTGACTTGAGGCGAGATCAATCGCCTCTTTACCATTGTTAGCAGTAGTGACTGTGAGTCCCATCCCTTCAAGGATGCGGCGCTCTAGTAACTGAAGTTCTGGGGTATCCTCAGCAACCAGAACATAACCACTCAGTTTCTGATCCAGAACTGAGCTATTGTAACTCCTCTTCTTTTCTCTCTTCTCCCAAAGCTCGCTAGGCCGATAAGGCAAGATAAGTTCAAAAATAGAGCCGACCTCCTCTTGGCTTGAGACATCAATGGTCCCCCCCATCATTTCAGCCAGATTGAGCGAAATAAAGAGCCCCAATCCACTGCCGCCAAAGCGGCGCGACGTGGAGCCATCGGCCTGTTCAAATCGTTGAAAGAGCCTATCAAGGATCTCAGGTGACATCCCGATACCGCTATCTTTTACTGTAAAGAACAGATGGTTACCATCGGTATGTGTGGTCAGAGACACTGTTCCAGTATCCGTAAATTTAATAGCATTACCAATCAGATTGATCAATATCTGCCTAATCCGTTGCCCATCGCCAAGCAGCAGATGCTCTTCCCGGCTTGTCTGCTCAAACACCAGTTCTAACTGTGCATCATGGGCACGAGTGACCAACACATGCTCCACATCCTGTAACAGTGCAGAGAGATTGTAGGGGTGCTCGTCAATGGTAAATTTACCGGACTCAATCTTTGACATATCGAGGATGTCATTGACCAGTGCCAGCTGTCCACGTCCCGCCACCTCTACTGAGCTGATTAGCTCTTTGATCTCCTGGTCATCCACTTTTTCGGCAATAAATTCACTATTGCCAATAATAGAGGTGAGTGGGGTGCGTAGCTCATGGCTCATTGAGGCGAGAAACTCATCTTTGACTTGGTTGGCCTTCACCAGATCTTTGGTGCGCTCTTCAACCTGTTTTTCCAACTGCTGGTTGAAGGATTCGACCCTCTTCTTTGACTGTATCAGTGCATCCTCAGAGTCCTGCAGCTCGTTGATTTTTTGAGAGAGGTGATCTGCCATGTCGTTAATGGTGTGGGACAGTACGCCCACCTCATCACTGCTGCCCACCTCAGCCCTGACATCCAGATTCCCCCGGCTGATCTCTCTTGCTACCAGGGTGATCTCACTCAGGGGACGCGAAATTCTCCAGCCGAGGAGGGCAGCCAGCAGTACACTCAATAGCAGCATGGGGGCGAGTAACAGGAAGTATTTCCAGAGTTGTTCGGTGACCACACTTTGAAACTGTGTCTGCTTGGTAGCTGCCACAACATACCCAATAGCATCGTTACCAGTAATCGTGACGGGGTGACCGGCCCATAGATAGTTCTCCCCATCCTGCAGGGTGGTCTTTGTTGCCGCGGTTAACCGGTCGATGAACGTGAAGTCTGGCCTGCGGTTGCGTAGTGTCGGACTCTTGGTGCCATCTGTGATCAGGCGACCGCCTGCATCCAGCACCCATATTCGATCCAGTTCACGTCCATAACGGATAGAGGAGATGGTATTTCGCAGCTTACGGATGTTGTACAGGTAGAGGTCAGATTCAATCAGTGAACCAGTCTCAATCACGGTGGCCTTTAACTTTTCCAGATGCTGCTCTTTAACGGTTACATACCCATCATAGAGGGTGATCGCTGAAAGGCCCGCACCGGTCAACAGGATCATTGATGCGGTTAGGAAGACAATCCTCTGTTGCAGAGTGCGGAACATGCTGAGTGGTCAGCTAATTTACAGGGAGAAGTGATGTCAGATGAGGTTCAAACTTCAGGGTATTGGAGAGGAGTTTGGGTGGAATATCGTCAAATTTTGAGGTGCGCTCAAACTCCATCAACATCTTACGTCCCTGCTCGGTCTCATGCACCCTTTTCAATGTGCCCTTGATCTGGTCGGCTAATTCTGCATCTAGGTCAGCGCGTTGAGAGACTACATGGTAGGGAACATACTCGGTAAACTGCACGATGCGCAACGGTTCCAGCGCGGTCTTCTCGAAATCACTGAAGTCCCCCTCAGATATGGCGGCAGCGGCCACCATATCGCGTTCGACCCAGGTGACCTGAGTCTCATTGTCATAGGCCATGATGGTGCCGACAACGTTGGGTGATGGGAGGTCGCGGGGGCTGTTTACGCTCTCCAGTTCAATGCCCTGAAGACCAAATTGTATTGCCGGCAGCATAAAGCCCGAAGTTGAAAAAGGCTCCTCAAAAGCGATCACCTGCCCCTTCAGGTCCCCAAGATTGGATATCGTGCTGTCGGCACGGGTGAAAATAACACTACGGTACTCTCCACGTCCCTTCTTCCAGCGTCGCAGCATATATTGTGAGCCAGAGAGTTTGTTCACCTGCAAAGCGGTAATTGAGCTGTCGATAAAGAGGTCGATCTTTCCACGTTTTAACCAGTTCACCACTTGAGGAACGCTACCGGCAATCTTCACATCCACCTTGTCGATATCGCTACCACTCTCAGAAAGCGTATGGGCAAGGTAGTCTGCAAATGGTTTGAAAACCCGAAGCTCATCCACCGGGTCTGTGCTGATCGTACTGACCGTTATAGTCATGCTCCAGGCCTGAGACGAGGTCATGAATAGAAATAATAGTGCGAGGAAAAGTCGCTTCATTGGATGGAAGGTTCTACTTGGAGTTATTGTAGACATGATGACCTCCTTGCTTTTGATATTATCATTTTTCAATGTGCTTGGTTAGCAGATCTAATAGCGACATCACTACTGAGAGAGCGCTCCTCGTCATCTACAGCCACATATTGCCCATCATATCTCAAAACCTTAGATGCCGTAGTGAGTCATGTCCAGCTGTGTGATGACCAACTTTTGCTGAAACATCAGAGGCAGCAATGGGTCGCACTGTCGCCGGTAACCATCAAACAGAACCGGTGGATGGTCTATACACAAACCAGCCCCAAGGTTTGGTTGGGTACTGCAATTTAACCCTAAGCAGCCACTTTCTCAATCTCATTCAATTCTGATTCGATTTTCTGCCGCGCTTGCCAAAGATCGTATTTCTGTTGCATTCTCAGCCAGAGATCCGCACCATTGCCGAAAAGCGTTCCAGTTCTCAAAGCAAATTCAGCACTCACACCACTCTTCTTGTTTACTATCTTTGAAACAGTTTGCCGCGAGACCCCCAGCCGCGAGGCTAGCTCGGTCACAGACAGACCAGCACTCTCTGCAATATCCTGTAACAGCTCCCCTGGGTGAGTTGGTTCTCTAACGACTTTTATTTTTTGTACCATTGTTCAAACCTCAGTGATAATTTTCGAAGTCCAACCTGCTTGCTTTCCCTTCATGCCACTCAAATGTAATACAGAATGGCCCCTTAACATGGATGCTATACCGCTTCGGTCTTCCTTCCAAACCATGGAAATTGAACCCTGGGAGATCCAGCTCATCGAGATTCTCAGCTACATCCAGAGCATCAAGCCTTACAAGGCACCTTTTATGGTAGTCGTGGTGAATCTTTGCACTTTTCCCTTTCTCAAAAAGCTCACGCAATCCTTTGTGTTTAAAGCTAACTATCATTTACATTAAATAGTAAATCGCATATTTACGCGTGTCAATACTATGTTTACGAGATTCAGCATAGCCAATGGCCGTTGTTTGTTGATCTCAACCAGTCAGGTTGCCTCAATCAAAGCTATCTTAATGACTGGTATGAGTCAGGTCCTGCCGTGTGATGACCAGCTTTCACAGTCGCACCAGAGGCGGCTCTGGTTAAGGTTTCCTGATATCTACCCTGCCATATCGCTTAACGCCAGCAGGTAATCAGTGGGTAGATGTCGGGAAGGCAATCAAGGAAGAAACCGCGGGCCGACAGCAGTCAGGGTCTACAGCGTGAATGACTATGGGGATTGGTCGAGTCCCTCTCTGCCTATGTTTGCAATATTCACCCAGACCGGCGATAAGCTTGGTGGAATTTTGTCCTGAAGTGGTATTTCTTGCTACTTGCAGCGCCCTCAGCAAAGCAATTCCTGCCCGTATGCCGTCACCGGCGTTTAATCTAACGGGTTAAAGTCCCTAAGGAGGAATTATTCGTACACCTTCATAGCACCAGGAAGCAGCGTTTGAGCAATCAA
>DUYW01000228.1 GCA_013349825.1 Gammaproteobacteria bacterium
CATAACCGTTCTCCCTACGTTTTCTTTAATACAATCAAATAATTGCAAATGGGATGACGAATACTAGAGAGCACAAGCGACACAGCTCGTCGGGCAGGTAGGATTAAAAATGTCGAAGTAGTGTTATTATCAAGAATCAACCTGAACGATCAGGCCGAGCAGTTTGTGAACCATAAAAGCGACAGAGGGTGTCGATTAACGATCTATTCTGATGGATGCAGCACTACGACAACTGGAGATGATGCGCCTCATTCCACGCGCACCACGCTCCATTACCGTGACCCGACTGGCCGAGAAGCTGGAGGATGAGGGGTTTGCTATCAATGTGCGCACCATCCAGCGAGACCTCAATGCACTGACCTCACTGTTCGACCTACGTAACAAGGCGGTGGGCCGTACCCAGAAGTGGTTCTGGGGAGAGAATGCAGAACTGATCGACATCCCCGGCATGTCACCACAAACTGCACTAACCATGTTCATGACCGAGCTATTCCTCTACGACCAACTCCCCCGCTCCATCACCAGCCACCTCACCCACCACTTTGAACAGGCGCGTGAGGTACTACAGAAACAGGGTGCACTCTCCAGCTGGACCGACAAGGTGCGCGTGGTACCCCGTACACAGCGGCTGATTCAGCCCAAGATTGATGAGGATATCGTTAAGGTAATCTACGATGCCCTGCTCAATGACAGAAAATTTATCGGCACCTACCTCAAACGTGGGGTACGTGTCAGCAAGGAGTACCCGGTCTCTCCGCTGGGACTGGTCTTTCGGGATGGCGTCACCTATCTGGTGGCCACACTGCGAGACTATCCGGATGTACGACAGATGGCCCTGCACCGCTTTCGAGGCGCTGAACCACTTGATGAGAAGGTCACTCCTCCCAAGGGGTTCAAGCTCGACCACTACATTAATGATCGAGAGTTTGACTACCCAGAGGGTGACTTCATCAACCTTGAGTTCAAGGCCAAGGACTTTGTAATCCAAGCCCTGCGGGAGACCCCACTCTCCCACAATCAGGGCATTCGTCCGTTTGAGGATGATTGGGTGATAGTCAGTTGCCGAATCAAGGAGACACAGCAGCTACGGTGGTGGCTACTTGGGTTTGGGGCTCAGGTGGAGGTGTTGCAACCTCGCCATCTTAGGGAATGGTTCAAAGAGAGTGCTCAAAATCTATATCAAATGTATCAATAAAACTTCCTCGGGCTTACCCGTGACTCTGTTTCTTGCGAGAATTAAGTTATGAGCAAAGAGAAGCTAGGTTCGCCACGCTATCCAACAAAGGCGCGAGAGAAGGCTATTCGCCTAATTTGGGAACTATACGATGCCTAAAAACCTACCCGAGGGGATTTACGAAAGACTGTTAGACGATGAGTTGCATGAATTAATCGATAGCCATCCTGAGCTGTCCGTGCTGCTGCGTCAAATTGATGATGAGATGGCGCCTGATCTCTATGCTCAGTTTGTTGGGCAGGTACTAAAGAAAGCTCTACGTATTGTCCAACCTGACGCTCGTATACCTCTGCTTAATCGAGTTCTAGAATTGTTAGCTGCTCAAGATGGGTTGGATTACCTACATCGACGACGGTTGCTTAATAGCGACAAGGCACTGCTGACAGAAGTAGGAAGTGTTGTTGGTAAATCGGTGCGACCAGTTACACCACTTAACAGTAGTTCTTTATTGACTGGACAGGGCTCAGACCCAGCACTTGACCATGAACTGCGTGCCGAGATGATCAGTGCAGATCGAGTGGATATCCTAGTCTCATTTATCAAGTGGTCAGGGTTGAGGTTGTTAATTCCTGCGTTTGAGCAATTGGCAAAATGCAACGTACCCATCCGGATTTTATCGACAAGCTATATGGGGGCAAGCGACCCTGAAGCCTTGGAGTGGCTGGCCAAGCAGCCCAATATTCGGATTCGCTTATCCTACGATACAGCAGCTACTCGACTCCATGCCAAAGCGTATCAATTTTCGAGAAACAGTGGGTATGCTACTGCTTATATTGGATCGGCCAATATGTCACATGCTGCCATGACACAAGGCCTAGAATGGACAGTCAAAGTGACTGATCAGGATATGCCACACATTCTGGCACGCTTTCGGGCTGAGTTTGACACCTATTGGGAGAGCAATGAATTTGAGCCTTTCGGTCAGCATGATTTTGCTCGTTTTCGTCGAGCAATCCATAGCTACCGCAAAGCTGACTTAAGTACTCCACGTTTTTTTGCTGACATTAGCCCCAGGCCCTTTCAGCAACGTATCCTTGAAGCTTTACAGGCTGCCAGACAAAGTGGTGTTAATCGAAACCTGGTTGTAGCAGCAACGGGGACAGGGAAAACAGTGATTGCTGCCCTTGATTACCGGAAACAGGTTGAGTTGTTCGGAAGAAAACCACGCTTACTGTTTGTGGTTCATCGTAAAGAAATTCTACAACAGGCAATTGACTGCTTTCGCGCAGTTCTACGAGATCAGAACTTTGGTGAGTTATTGGTTGACGGTCACCTTCCTGAAGATTGGGACCACCTCTTTGCCTCAATACAGAGTTTAAACATCAATCAACCATGGGAGCGCTTTGGGCACCATCACTATGAACACCTGATTGTGGATGAAGCACACCATGGAACAGCGAGTAGTTACCGGCCGCTATTTGACCATCTTGAACCCAAGCTACTATTGGGGTTGACTGCCACCCCAGAACGCATGGATGGTTCATCATTACTGCCATATTTTGATAATCGTTTTACAGCTGAAATTCGCCTGCCAGAGGCACTAACTGAAAAATTGCTCTGCCCATTTCATTATTTTGGCGTAGCCGATAATATCGATCTCTCTGGTGAGCAATTTTGGCGTAATGGTCGCTATGCCAGTAACGCACTGGAGAAGGTCTTTACCGGTGATGACATTCGCGCTAAACAACGTATAGATATTATTCTTCAAGCGCTACATCGTTATCAGCCCGACTTCAGCACTATCAAAGGCGTAGGCTTTTGCGCTGGTGTAAAGCATGCCCACTATATGGCTGACCATTTTAATGCAGCCGGAATCAGTGCCAATATTATTGTAGGAAATACACCGGGAGAAGATCGTCAGCAAACCCTAAAAGCATTTCGTGATGGCGAGATTCATTTTTTATTTACTGTTGATGTGCTTAGTGAAGGCGTGGATATACCCGAAATCAATCTGGTAATGTTTTTGCGGCCTACCGAGAGTTTAACCGTATTTTTACAGCAGCTAGGACGCGGCTTGCGTCATGCTCCGGGAAAAGATTGCCTAACAGTACTTGATTTTGTTGGTCAGACACATCGACGATATCGCGCAGACACCCGTTTTGCTGCCCTGTTGAGTAAACAGCGCCAGAGAATTGACCGAGAGGTTGAGAATGATTTTCCCAACCTGCCACCGGGCTGCAATATTCAGCTAGAGCGAGTGGTGCGTGAAAGAGTGTTGGAAAAAATACGTTCTGTGTTAAATCGGCTTAACACCTTTATTCCAGAGGCCATACAAACTTGGCCGCAGGAGCATGGAGAGCCACTTACTTTTGGGCGGTTTATCGAGTCAACTGGTTTGTCTGCTGTGCAGGTACTACGCAACCATACTTGGTCACAATGGAAAGCCAAGGCATCCGGACAACCTGAACCAGAAGATGCTCAGTTACTTCAGCTGAAAAAGACATTGCCACGAATTGCATTACGTAATGATCCAGTTCAACTGCAAAGGATATGGGCACTTGCAAATTCACCTCATGTAGCAGAGTCGATAAGCGAACGTGAAACACTAGAGATGCACTATCTTCTATGGGGAAAAACAGGTGAGTCATTGGGAATGAATCGAGTGGCCGAATCAGCAGAACGTTGGCAGCAAAATTCATCTATTGCTCAAGATGCTGCTGAGATAGCCAGATGGCGACTTGAACACCCCGAAATCCCCATTCAACCCATTGATCTGCCCTTTGCATGCAATCTCAAGTTACACGCCAATTATGGGTTAGCTGAGATTAAGGCGGCAGTTGGTTTATCTAGCTTTGGTAGATCAGGACCTACTGGTACCGGAGTGTTGCACGACAAACACCATAAAGCTTACCTACACCTTATTACATTCAATAAAGATGAGAGGGAGTTTTCACCCACAACACGCTATCGAGACTATCCAGTTAGTGAAACCAAGCTGCACTGGGAGAGCCAATCAGCAACCACTCAAACATCAAAAACAGGGCAGAACTATCTTAACTTCACTGAACGTGGTTATAGCATCCTATTCTTTGCTCGAGTGGAGAAGAAAGTTGATGGAGAAACAGCACCCTTTGTCTACTTAGGACCTGCCAAACAGCTGCATAGTGCAGAAGGTAATCGCCCAATCAGCATGGTGTGGGAGCTAGAGTTTCCTATGCCAGCCTATCTGTTAGAGCAATCATTGCCTGTTTAAGAACGATGCGAAATCCCAGAGGGGCAGCGTTACTGCCTCTCCTCGGCCTTTTTATAGACCACACCTCGTTCACGCTTACCCACTGCAATCACTGAGATAAACAAGACCTCATCTTCTACCCGATAAATCAGCCGAAAACCTGAGCGGCGCAACTTGATCTTGTA
>DUYW01000191.1 GCA_013349825.1 Gammaproteobacteria bacterium
CGCAATGACAGATTGTCCGTTAATCAGTACATCGTTATAACCAATCGATACACTGCCTGCGGAAGAGAATGAACTGCCTGCGGTCAAGACCATTGCATTTCCAACCACATCCACACTGGTTGAACCCATCCCCAGACTCTTGGTATCCATTGCGTCAATTTCAAATTTAACCGTTTGATTTGACTGGTCTCCCACCTGAATTGCCACACCATTTTTCTGGTCACCATTGAGCAACGTTTTACCATTAAATTCTGTATTTTCAGCAATCCGGTCGATTTCAGCCAGAAGCTGCTTGAACTCTGCATCCAGAGAGGCACGGTTTTCACTATCATTATAGGTACCATTCGCGGACTGAACGGAGAGTTCACGCATTCTCTGTAGAATGTTGGTGGTCTGATCCAGCGCACCCTCAGCAGTCTGAATCATTGAGATACCATCATTGGCATTTCTCACTGCCTGGTCTAAACCCCGAATCTGTGAGGTCATACTGTTTGAGATACCGAGTCCTGCCGCATCATCTTTTGCGCTATTAATACGTTTACCACTGGATAAACGCTCCATCGCTTCTCCCTGATCACGAACAGCCATTCCAATCTGGCGCTGAGCACTCAGAGATGCCACATTTGTTCCAATTACCATTGACATGATATTTCTCCTTGACTAGACCTGTACCACTCAATCGTTTCCAGGCATTTACATTACAAAAATAAGTTAATTTTCCTGATTATCAGATTTATGCGCACTAATAATCACTTCAACTCTACTAACGTCACCCCACCTTAAATCTTTAATAAATAATCATCCATTTACCTGATCTTTTATCTCAGACCACCCCTCTGACACCTCTTTAATTAAAAGCAGCACTTCATCAATAATTTCCGGGTCATTTTTCATATTTGCCTGAACAAGACGCAGCATCATATATTCATATAATGAATCCAGATTGGCAGAGATCTCACCACCATTTTTAAAATCAAGATTATTTCTCAATCCTTCAATAATCTTGATTGCCGCGTCGATTCGACCACTTTTAGCCTCTATCTCACCACGTTGCATATGACCTTTTGCCGTTGCCAATCTCTCTTGAGCACCATGAAACAGCATCAAGATCAATTTATGTGGAGAGGCCCCCTCCAATGTAGATTGAGTTTTCACTTGGCTATACATATTGATTGCAGACTTGCGTGTCATAAAAATCATCCCTTCCAGATTATCTTATTGTACGATCAGTGATCGCTTGCATACCTCAAATAACGGCACAAAGCAGAAGTCCTTTAGCAATAAAAATCAACTAAAACCAATTATTTATAAACAAAAAAAGCAGAGCCCGAATAAACTATTCGGACTCTGCTTTTAGTCACTTAAAAGGTGAATTTTGTCTTTATAAAAAAGACATCACTCATAAATATACAATAAATAGCTACTCAGAAAAACACCTAGTGATATGCCTTTAATTTTTTCTGGTTTTTATTCTGATCCACCAACCGGGAACGAACAGATAACCTGTTTCGATTTACCTCANTCATAATCAAACCATTCAACTCTANAATCTCAAACAAGACCTCCGCCTCTGACTGGAGCTGATCATCATCATACTCAGCATGATCTGTACACTGCACCAGAATCGATTTCCGCTCTGTTTCTAATGAATCCAGCTGCTCCAGAGAGTCACCTGCCTCAATAACTGCAACCATCTCTCTGCTGATTTGTAGAACCTGCTCAAGCATCATTTTATACAATCTCTTTAATTAAAAATCCTTGTAAATCACCCACAGCACGTGAAAGCTTCATAATAGCCTCTGAAGGTAACTGCCGAATCACATCACCACTCTCACGATCCGTCACCTTAATCACATCTCTTCCTGTATCGTTGTCAATTGAGAAGTTCAAACCATAATCCGAATTTTCGAAAAAATGGTTAATTTTGGCTACAGACTGCTGCACCTGCTGTTCTGAAATACGTCCGGGTTCAGCAGCAACCTGTGCCGCCTCAGCAACCTGTGCCGCCTCAGCAACCTGTGCCGCCTCAGCAACCTGTGCCGCCTCAGCAACCTGTTTAACCTCAACAGCCCTCTGTACGGAAGGCGTTGCCCTACCTGCATCAATCGCTGTTAAATTTTCCATAGTTCACCACACCTTTTTATTTTCGATAACCAACTCTTCAACCTTTGGTCTTAGCGCCATTCACTACTGTGAATGGCCCCGTAAAACCAACTGTATCCAACAAACAAAACTAACTAGCTATCTCAATTATCGGCATACCGATGAAAAACTTTACAACAAAAATCATTTTTTTCTCCTGCCCAAAAACCCTTTCAAGCCTTAGAGAAATTGGTTCAATATCAACCAATTGCCTTCCATGAATCACTAATACCCGATAGGTACTCAGCGATCGATTTTAGAGAATCGGCACAATTTTCAACCTTTGCGTGCAATAGTTCCTGCTTGCTGTAGAGGTAGACGACAGCCAAATTCTGTGCAACCTCCCCACCACGCTCCATATTCAGGCTCTCATACAGACCATCAATAATCTCAACACAGCGATCAATACTGAAGATTTTCGCCTCTTCATCCTGCCTCTCAATAGCTGAAATCGCATGCTCTGTTGAGACCACCGCCCCTTCAAGCAACATCTGCGTCAAACGGTGCGGTGTCAGCATAGCGCCCTCACTACTACCAGGAACCATCGACAGCTCATAATCTCCACGATAGGAATGCACACCAGAATCTTCTACTCGACTTACTGCATAGGCCATTATCATTCTCCTTATTATCTGCTCAATTTAATTAGTGATGGTACTTATCTGTCCCTTCATAGATGAAGCTATGCGATAGACCATCGAATGGCTAACAGAGATAAAGCAAATAGCGTACCAAACAGATATATCTTCACCCTATAACACCCATTCCGCGCTTTAGGGCACCTCTAACCAGCGAACATCGGCAACGTTTGCCTCTTTCGGCAAGCTCTTCCAGTGGCAAACCACCTTCCACTTTGCACCTCAACATAAAACGATCTTGACTCATTATTAATAGGTAGCTCACCCTCCCCCAGAACGGCGTTATCGATTATCCCCACCTCATTATCACAATAAACCTCTACTTACCCATAGTTGGCACGCTATCTGCTTAATTATTTTCAACGTAAATTCATAAACCCATATGCAGCATGGCATATAGATTGCATGATTTTGCATTGTAAGCAGTCAGATGTTTGGCATTAGCCATTTAGTTGACGTGGAACCGACTTGTCTCAACCCTTTAGTACGCTTTTAGTACATTTAATTAACAAGTCTGCCACCCCAGCAACATCTCTGATTTTTAATTTTGAACAACCCAGAAAGGCGTAAAAAAGGAAACCAGGAGAAATATCATGTCAATGGTAATCAACACAAACGTCGCTTCACTCAGCGCACAACGCAATATCAGTACTGCGGTACGTGATCAGAGTGAGGCTATGGAGCGTTTATCCAGTGGTAAACGTATTAACAGCGCAAAAGATGACGCAGCCGGCTTAGGTATTTCCAACCGGATGACCTCTCAGATTCGAGGCCTTGATCAAGCGGTCAGAAATGCAAACGATGGCATCTCGCTTATTCAGACTGCTGAAGGCGCATTGGATCAGACCACTAACATTCTACAGAGAATGCGTGAACTCTCGATCCAGTCCGCCAATGGCACCTATAATGACAGTGAGAATCGCGCCTCTCTGGATGCAGAATTCAAGCAACTCCTTGATGAGATCGACCGAATTGCAGAGACAACCCAGTTTAATGGCCAAAATATTCTCGATGGCAACCTCAATGAGGTCTCCCTACAGATTGGTTCAGACGCCTATCAAACTGTTGACTTTGGTATTGATGCAATGGATACCAAGAATCTAGGGATGGGCTCAACCAGCACCGATGTCATTGGGTCTGAAATGATTTTAACGGCTGCCAGCTCTTTTTCATCCGGCGGCAGCATCACCATTGGGTATAATGACGTCAACATCAATGGACAATCCATTATCAAGGCCGGCGGCGATGAGTTTATTCCAACCGCCGACAGTATGGACAAACTGATCGATTCCATCAATGAAAATGTACAGGGAGTGACCGCCACCCTGGTTGGGTCCGCATCCCGGGCCATCACCGGTGATGGCAATATCTCAAACACTGAAGAGATCACAGTAACGCTGACCATGGCAGACGACACGGTACAGACCTTTAAAATCCGTGATGCAACAAGTATGGATGAGATCACCACCAAACTCAACGAGACTGGTAACGGCGCATTCAACGCCTCCGTAGTGGATGGCAAATTTGTAGTCACCGCTGAGGACGCAAAACATATTGAAGTGACCGATGGTGGTAGCGCAATTGGTGGCAGTATTTCAGCCACTTCAAGCATCGCCCTAACCTCTGACAATGGTGACCCCATTAAAATTCAGCGCGGCACCACAGGCAGCTATGCGGATCTAGCCACTTTGGGTTTCCGCGAATCAACCGAGGCAGGTACAATTGAAGGTACCGGCATGACCGCCGCCAGTACAGCCTGGGGCGC
>DUYW01000211.1 GCA_013349825.1 Gammaproteobacteria bacterium
CTTTTCGTTAAATAGTGGAACTATTCGCCTCAAAAGATGACAAAATCTGTCTCAAACCAGCTTCCCCTCGCTACGACTTCTATTCTCGGACAAGCTCCTAGGTACTCGAACCAATGGTAAACTCGTTCACGACACTACATATAACCATAAGGGTTTTCTAATGGGCGCAGGCGTAATTCCGATATCAATTCACAATGGCGAGCTTCTTTTTCTATTTCAAAAGACATTTTCCGGACGAAAAACCGGTTATCTGATCGATTTTGGCGGTGGCATGGATGAGGGTGAAAATTATCGTGCGGCTGCAGTACGTGAATTTGTCGAAGAGAGTGATACCCTCTACCTGGAGCCTGAGTTACACCTTGCTCGACGTACTGAACCCCGGGTCAGCGCACAGATAGAGCAAGTTGAGCGGCTGTTTGAGCAGACCCTGTCAACCCATCCGCAGTGGTGGTGCCGCAGGGCTCCGGGCAATCCGGAGAAACCGAAGGATTGGCGAACCTATTTTATCAAGTTCCCTTACCGTCAACTTACCCCGATCAATCAACAGTGGGAACAGAACCACTCGGAGCGTTTCAAAAAACGCCGTGAGCTTCACTGGGTCTCGGCAGATCAACTACTGGAGATCTATGCCAAAAACCCAAACAAGCTATGGAAACGGGTACGACAACTCGAGGGGGCTGAAGCGCTGATCCATGAACTCCAGTCCAACCTCCTATAATGAGAAGAAAGCGATGTCAGATAAACAGACAATCCACTCCGTAGCTGCACTACTGCAAGGCAACCACACCATGGTCAAGCAGACGCTTGACCTTGACTTCAATGGTTACACAATACGTATCCACTCCAACCACACACCACTACTGGAGCAGTTGGAGAGGTATTTTTCTCCGTCCCACTCAACCTCCTTCGAGGCCGACATTGAGATCCTCGCGGTGGAGCGTGAGGTGTTAGAGAGCGAACTCTCCTTTACCGACTGGAGGCGTGAGGCGGGCAAGAGCGGACGCAAGGATAGCTATCTCGACCTGCCGCAAGCACGGGTAATACGCAAGGTACGCACCGGAATGGTCTTCCTGCAGAGTGAGTCGCTTCGCATCGCCGCCGGCCCCTGCCTGCAACATGACAACCAGCTCATTAATTTTATCTGTAGCCAGTATATGACCTGGTTACAGCAGCAGGGGTGGCTCATCTGTCATGCATCAGGACTGGAAATCGCGGGGCGCGGGCTCGGCATCGCCGGTTTTTCCGGTGGTGGAAAATCGACTCTGATGCTCAATCTACTGGAGAATGAACAGTTCAATTTTCTCACCAATGACCGCCTCTTCATTCACTCCAGCGGGGAGGGTACGGTCTCAGCACGGGGCATCCCAAAACTTCCACGAATCAACCCCGGTACAATCATCAACAACAAACGTCTGCATGAGCTGATCTCACAACAACGCAGGAAAGAGCTGCTGCAACTTCCCCTTGAGGAGCTATGGGATCTGGAGGAGAAGTACGATGTACTCATCACCCCACTCTATGGCCCCCAACGAATTACTCATGTGGCCACAATAGAGCACTTTGTGATCCTCAACTGGAAACGGCATGAAGAGGAGGAGAGCCACGTAACAGAAATTGATATTCAGCAGCGACAGGATCTACTGACCGCATTGATGAAGTCTCCCGGCCCCTTTTATCAGCAGGCCGATGGTCACTTTCTCGACCACGACAGCACCACTGATCCACAACGCTATCTACAGAACCTCGACGGCATAACCTTCTACGAAGTGACGGGAAGGGTGGATTTTGATGCGGTGGAAGCGCAGTTATCGAAACTGCTCAACCTGTAGCAACGCCTTACTTTTACGCGCAACACTTTTAATAGGAGAGAAGATGAGTTTCAATAAAGGGGGACGTTTCAGGCATGATTCACTACAGGACAGGAGATCACTCCGCAAGATACTTGATGCCATTAGCGATGGGTTTGAGAGTGGAAAGCTGCGCTTCAGTGATGAGGAAGGCAAGATCGAGATGATCCCGGAAGAGCTACTGGAACTGAAACTCACGGCAAGCCAGGAGGGGGGGCGTCAGCGGCTCAATATTCGCATTAGTTGGCAAGAGCCAGAGAAAAAGAAGCGTAACAAAAAACGACTTACGGTCCGTTAATATAAGGAGCTGAGAGGGTATCAACCATACCCTTTGTCACCATTATTTACTCCACCGTCTCCACCCGGATTTTCTCAATTGCCCGTTGGTTCGCCTGCTCGACAACAAATCGATACCCCAGCTCTTCAATCGACTCCCCAACCGTTGGAATATGGCGCAGACGTGCCATCATCATCCCGCCCAAGGTGTGAAACTCGACAGAAGGCAGACTGATACCCAGGGTTTCATTGAGTAGTGAAATGGTCACCCGTCCATCCATCAAATAGGTTCCCTCATCCAGCATCTCAAAGATGTGGCGACTGCGGGGAAGATACTCCTCAAAGTCGTAACCGACATCAATCTCCCCCACCACCTCTTCCAGAATATCCTCGATTGTGATCATCCCAACCGCAGAGCCAAACTCGTCGACCACAATCGCCATGTGGTCCTCTCGTTCACGTAGCACCGGCAACAGCGTATCGATGGTCTGGTAAGGGGATACATAATGGACGGGGGCAATAAATTCTGCCAATGAACGTTCCACCAATGCCGGGTCAAGCAGGTCCCAGGTGGTGAGGGTGGCGATACCGATGATATTGGTCACATTGCGTTTATAGACGGGCAAGCGGTTATAACCACGCCCCCGTACCAACACCATTGCATCTTCAATATCCCGGGTTCGATTAATCGCCACCATCTCTGCAACCGGGACCATTGCTTCTCCTACGGTGGTCTCCGAGAAGCGAATCACTCGCTTGATTCGTTCCCGGTCAAATACATCTACATTGGCACCACGGTCAGCCATCTCTACCACCGTACGAATCTGCTCACGGGTCATGTATCCTCCGGTATCCGTACTGCCACCAATCAGACGCACCGCCAGCCGTGCAACCCGTGAGAAGAAGAAGGTCAGCGGCGCAAACAGCCAGGAGAAGAAGCGTAGCGGAAATACCACGACGGGAGAGATCTGGTCAGATTTCTGTTGAAAGATACTTTTGGGGACCACCTCTCCAAAAATCAGTAGCAGCGGAGTAAAGAGCAGAAAGGCATAGAGGTCACCCGCAGAACCAAAACGTTCGATCAACCACATGGTACCCACGGTGGTAAAAACAACAGTCGCAATGTTGGTACCGATCAGGGTAGTACCGAGCAGGCGATCTGGACTTTTGAAGAGCTTCAGCACCAACGCGGCCCCTTTGTCACCCTGTCGTGCCCGGTGGTGCAGATGCATTTTGTCCGAGTTGACCAGTGCAATCTCGGAACCGGAGAAAAACCCCTTAAGCAGCAGGAAGAAAAGCAATAACAGTATCATCTCAAAAATATTCACACTTTAAGCTCCGGTTGTTGATCCTCAGCCTCTTTAGCCAACTCTCCAGTATGCAGAGAGACATAGACCCGGACAATGCGGTGGGCCTCCATCTCCAGCACTCGAATCATCACCCCTTCGGCGGTGATCGCCTGATCACCCACCTGTGGCAGTCGGTCCAGGTAACGGAACAGTACTCCACCAATGGTCGTCATGCGCGGATCATCAATACCGAAGTTAGTGAGATTATTAAAGTCAATCAACTTCATATCTCCGGGCAGCTCATACTCATTATCGTCATGACGCTGATAGAGATCTCCCCCCTTCACCTGTCCGGTAATCTGCCCGAAGATAAAGGTTAATACATCTTTCATGGTAATAATCCCGTCCACCCCCCCGAACTCATTCAGCACAATGGCTGCTCGAGCGCTATTGGCCTGAAAAAAGTCAAACATTTCATCTACCTTCTTGGTCGGGGGAACCACAACCGGGGGGCGAATAATCTCTTCGATTTTCCTCTTGGAGAGGTCCTCTCCGGTTGCCACCAGACGCATCAAATCTTCGGCATGGAGAAAGCCGACCAAACTGTCTCGATGACCAGAAAAAACCGGTACACGAGGATGTTTCAGGATACGAAAACACTCCACCACCTCTTTGAGTGGTAGCTCCACATCAATAAAATCGATCCTGATACGTGGGGTCATGGCCTCCACGATCTCGGTATCACCCGCCTCCAGCAGATTGTGTATCAAGGCCCGTTCAGTAGAATCCAACTCCCCCTCTCGGGCCACTGCCTCCACCAAACTGCGGAACTCATCAACCTGAAGAATATTTTCTGCCGCCTTCTCCTTTCCTACCAGCCAGGTGGTAATACGGTCTGCCACGCCTCGCACAGCCCAACGCAGAGGGGAGATAAAGTTGAGCCAGAGAGACATCGGGTGGGCGACAAAACGGCTACTGATGGTAACAGGGTTGGAGACCGCAATAGTCTTTGGGGTCACCTCACCAAACAGCAACAGTAGCGGGACCATCACAAAAACATTGATCCAACCCGCATACTCCACGCCATACAGGATAACCAAAATTCCCGCCATATTGGCTGC
>DUYW01000258.1 GCA_013349825.1 Gammaproteobacteria bacterium
GCTGACCACCTGCCGATCACACACCCGGAAATGACTCGGTTTTGGATTACCTTGCAGCAAGGCGTTGACTTTGTATTAAAGGATTTTGAACGGATGTTTGGTGGAGAAACTTTTGTTCCCAAGATTCCTTCGATGCACATTACTGATTTGGCGACATCAATGGCACCCGGTCTTGAGCAGAAAGTTGTAGGAATTCGTCCTGGTGAAAAACTTCACGAAATTATGTGTCCACAAGATGATTCACATCTCACGATTGAGTTTGATGATCACTTTGTGATTGCTCCAAGCATTAACTTCAACTCCTGTGGCAATCTTTTTGACCAGAATCGTTTGGGTGAGATTGGTAAGGCTGTGCAGCAAGGATTTGAATACAATTCAGGTACAAATTCTGACTTTCTGACAGTAGATGAGTTGAAGGAATATTATTAGGTGGCTGCCCGCCTTGATCTTGGGCGCTATGAGTACGATTCATTGGAATGGCTTACAGGAAAGCAGTGTGAGAATTACCAGGTACCAACAAGCGGCAATCAGAAGTCTGTCATCACTACCTTAAAGAAGTTGATGCAATGATTCATCTGAGTGATGTTAGTCAATCAAGATTGGCAATGGGAACAGTTGCTCTCGGTATGCCGTATGGTTTCTCTGTGGAAGGAAAGCCGCAACGGCTGCTCAGAAAAGATGCAGTCAAATTGCTCCATGCGGCACGTGATGCCGGGGTCCGTTGGTTTGATACTGCTCCGGGTTATGGAGAGAGTGAACAGATTGTGGGTGAAGCCTTTGCCAATGACTTATCGGTTGTCATTGCAACCAAAGTAGACAGAACGGATGCTGACTCGATTGAGGTATCGATTGAACAGAGCCTGGGGCGTTTCAAGAGAGAACAGTTAGATATTGTACAGATCCACAACGCAACGGCAGAACTGTTATTACAGACAGATACCATGGAAATGCTCTCCAAACTTCAACAGCAGGGCAAGATTGGTCAAATTGGGGCATCGGTTTATGGTGAAGAGGCTGCAAAGGCAGCACTTAAAGCAGGAATCAAGGTGCTACAGGTTGCATGTAATCTGCTTGATCAACGGATGTTAAAACAAGTGGTTACCGATGCGGAGCAGCAGAATGTTCATCTGCTGATTCGTTCAGTGTTTCTTAAAGGAGTATTGACCTCATGGGGCAGGGATTTAAAGGGTGAACTCGACCTGCTTCATCAAGCGGCACAGGGGGTAGTCGAGTCATTACAAATTGAGTGGGAAGAGCTGGCAGAGGTTGCATTGCGCTATGCCTTGCACTGTACACAGCAGAGTCATGCATTGATTGGAGCTACCTCCTTGCAAGAGCTACAGCAGGCACTACTTGCAGAGCAACAAGGGCCACTACCCGAATGGCAGATGCAACAGATTAAAAAATTGGCTACTGAAAATGATCAGTTGTTAAACCCCTCGCAGTGGCCAAAAAGTAATCAACTAAGCGGCTAAACAGAAATGGAGTCAGGATAGAGTCATGGAAGGAACAGGACAGAAACTGTGGAAACGGGCAAAAGAGGTGATTCCGGGAGGCAATATGTTGCTCTCCAAGCGCCCGGAGATGTTCTTGCCGGAGCAGTGGCCAGCCTATTTTAGTCAGGCTAAAGGGTGCAAAGTGTGGGATCTGGACGGCAATCAGTTTATCGATATGTCGATTATGGGGATAGGGACCAATACGCTCGGCTATGGTCACCCCGAAGTAGACGATGCAGTCCGTAAGGTGGTGGATCAGGGCAATATGTCCACCTTTAACTGTCCGGAAGAGGTGGCATTGGCAGAAAAATTGATTGAACTGCACCCCTGGGCAGATATGGCCCGCTTTGCCCGTACAGGAGGAGAGGCCAATGCAATTGCGGTGCGTATTGCACGGGCGGCATCCGGCAAAGATAAAGTGGCAATCTGTGGATACCATGGGTGGCATGACTGGTATCTCTCGGCCAATCTTGGGGATGATCAGAAACTGGATGGACATTTGTTGCCGGGATTAGATCCGAAAGGGGTGCCGCGCGAGCTTCAGGGGACGGTNTTACCCTTTAACTATAATCGGATTGATGAACTTGAGGCATTGATTGCAGAGCATGAGGTTGGGGTGATCAAAATGGAGGTCTCTCGTAATGAGGGGCCACAGAACCAGTTCCTGGAAAAGGTGCGGGCATTGGCAACTCAACACAATATTGTATTGATCTTTGACGAGTGTACCTCTGGGTTCCGTGAAACTTTTGGTGGTCTGCACAAAAAGTTTGGTGTTGAACCAGATATGGCCGTGTTTGGTAAAGCGCTCGGAAATGGCTATGCGATTTCTGCAGTGATTGGTCGCCGCCCTGTGATGGAAAATGCACAATCCACCTTTATCAGTAGTACCTTCTGGACGGAACGTATTGGTCCGGCAGCAGCACTCAAGGTGTTGGAGGTGATGGAGCGCGAGAAATCATGGGAGGTGATTACAGCAACAGGCCTTAAGATTCGTGATCGCTGGCAGGTATTGGCTCAGCAACATGAGTTGGCAATGACTGTATCTGGCCTGCCAGCCGTTCAATCCTATGCCTTTCAGAGTGGAGATAATCTGAAGTATAAAACACTGGTTACTCAGGAGATGCTGAAGAAGGGGTTCCTCTCCACTCCTCTCCTCTTCTCCTGTACGCAGCATGATGAGGATACGATTGATGATTATATCGAGGCGCTGGACAGCTGCTTTGCGCAAGTGAAAGTGTGTGAAGAGGGGGCTTCTGTAGATGAGCTGTTAGATGGTCCGGTCTGTCATAGCGGCTTTAAACGGCTCAATTAAGACAGTGGGGAGAGAGTAGAAAGGGGTAGTTGGGGGTTGATTGGTGATTCATGGCAAGAAATATGATACTGTGTACACATAATACGTGTGAGGGTTGGTGATTTATGAATATAACACTTTCAGTGGATAAGACTGTTGCTGAAGAGGCCAGAAAGGTTGCTGCCGGGATGGGCACTAGCCTGAATCAGTTGGTACGGGACTATCTTGAGCGGTTGACCAACCAGAGAGAGAGTAGCTCCGATTTTAGTGAGTTTGTTGAGCTTTCAGGAAAGGGGGCTGAGGAAGAGTGGAAGTTCAATCGAGAGGAACTTCATGAAAGAGCGTAGTTTTATTGATACGAATGTTCTGATCTATGCGGATGACAGAAAAGATTTGAAGAAACAGAAAGGTGCGATTGAGCTACTTCAATCGGGGTGGTGTAGTGGCAATATGGTGTTGTCGACACAAGTGTTGCAGGAGTATTTTTCTGCAGCAACACGGAAATTGAAGATTGAAGCAGAAATTGCGCAAAGAAAAATTGAGCTGTTGTCCAACCTTGAAATTGCAGTGATTGATCAGAAAGATATGATTCATGCAATTGAAATTCACCGCCTTTACGCGCTCTCGTTTTGGGATGCCTTGATTGTTAAAATGGCTCAGAAGACAGCGTGCGTGGTTCTCTACTCTGAAGAGATGCAGCATGGTCAGAGGTTTGGANGCGTCAGAATTGTAAACCCATTCATTGAAATGGAGAGTGTTTCAAAGTAAATATGGGAAGGCAATAGAAAAGATGGTTGGGGGCTTTTTTTGTATGAAGCGCAAATCAAATAATACAAGTCAATGCTTTAGGAATTGAATGATGCTCAATATTGAGAGAATAAAACCAAAAATTGTAGAGGCGTTAATGCCAGTTAGCCCTATCAAGATCATCCTTTTCGGTAGTTATGCATATGGTAACCCAACAGAAGACAGTGATCTTGATATCTTGGTTGTTGAAGAGAACTCTATTACTACAAGGGGCGCGCTGACCTTCGTGCGGCCTTAACGATAGGGGTAAATAGTGAAGATTAATAATGTTGAAATTGGTCTTGATCATGATCCGGTCATCATTGCAGAGATGTCCGGTAACCATAACCAGTCTCTGGAACGGGCACTGCAGATTGTGGATGCGGCTGCTGAGAGTGGTGCACAAATTCTCAAACTTCAGACCTACACCGCAGATACCATCACCCTCAATGTGGAGCGGGATGAGTTTGTTATCTCGGATGAAAATAGCCTCTGGTCCGGGCGCTCTCTCTACTCTCTCTATCAGGAGGCACATACGCCGTGGGAGTGGCAGAAAGAGATTATTCACCATGCGACAGAGAAAGGGGTGGAGTGCTTCAGCTCTGTATTTGACGAGAGTTCCGTTGAGTTCCTGGAATCCGTCAATATTGCAGCCTACAAGTTGGCATCTCAGGAGATCGTCCATCTGCCACTAATCCGGGAAGTGGCATTGACTGGCAAGCCAATGGTGATGTCCACCGGAATGGCCTCTTTGGCGGAGATTGATGAGGCGGTCAATACGGTACGGAAAGTGGGCAATAGTGAGATTGCACTGTTGAAATGTACCAGCAGTTATCCGGCAACAGCTGAAAATAGCAATGTGTTGACTATTCCCTATCTGAGAGAGCTGTTTGGTTGTGAAGTAGGGTTATCAGATCACAC
>DUYW01000108.1 GCA_013349825.1 Gammaproteobacteria bacterium
ACTCTTCATTCATTAAAATTTCATGGTTGAGTAGATGATCACTGAGTTATAGTACAGAAAATAGTTGATGCAGGTCAGGTTTTGATTCGCATCACCTCTTACAGGAAAGTTATGTAGGTGCTGTAATACGGCAGTGGAGCAAAGCAGAGCGTGACCATTAATACATTCAGCGAGACAATCAAGGCAAGAATGCATCTGCTTGAAGAGCATCTGGGCGGCTTCATGGGGGCATTGGCGGAGCATTGTGCAAGTGGTTGGGGTGATCAGCAGCATCTGGATCAGGTGTTGCTCACTGCACTGGATGACTATGGTGAGATTTCTGCTTCACGACTGCTCTATATAGTGGATATCAACGGGCTTCAGTTAAGCTCCAATGTATTCTCCACGGGTAAACTTGATGAGAGCCGGGTTGGACAGGATCTTTCAGGACGCCCTTATATTTCGAGTGTTGTACCAAGCAGTGGTTTTTTTCTATCCGATGTCTACATCAGTCAGCGTAACCGTCGTAGTTTGGTGACGGCAGTACAGCTGATTCGTACTGGTACTGAAGCCAAAGGCTTTGTCTGTGTTGATTTTGAGTTGGGTAGCTTGCCGGAGATGGAACGGGCAACCGAGGACCGCCGTGTCTGGATGCAGGTCAAGGGTGACCCCTCTATTCGTGACACACTCTTTATGCAGAGTCGTGCAATCAGCCCGATGGATGAACGAATAGATGATGTCTTATCGACAGTCGATGAGTTAATGGTTGAACGCGGTATTTTCCATGCAAAATTGCACTTTTCCAGTTCCAGAGCGACGCTCTGGCTATTCGATGATCCCTATCGTTATCGTGTCCATGTATTGGATGAGATTCTCAACCCCTCTGTCTGTTTGGCTTACCCACTTCGTGTATACCCTCAGAATGCATTGGTTCCTGCAGATCAGGTTCATACCATTCTTGAGCGCTTTAAATGGCTCAGAGAGGTGGATGAAACGATCTATCTGCGAGCAGCTTCAGTCAATATTATCAATGGAATTGTGGCACTTAACTTCTCTTGCGATGGTTCTCACTACCTTCCCTATGAGGAGTTTCTGGAGATGAATGAGAATTTCTGGTTTGGTTCGGACTAAAGACCCCTTCGCAAGGGTTTAGTTGAGCATGAGTTATTCAGATCTACAATTTAAGTGACTGATTAAATTATTTAGTATGCTTGACTCATTCAATAGAATGTGTGATTATTGATAGTCTATGGCAGTTAAAGACTATAAAAAATCGATTTTTGAACAGTTTGCCCGTACGGGTAAGGCATTCAGTAATGCTCATCGTATTGAGTTACTGGAAATTCTTGCACAAGGTGAGCGAACAGTAGAGCAGCTCTCCCAGGCTGCCGGACTGACTGTTGCAAATACCTCTCAACACCTGCAGCTCTTGAGAAATGCGGGTTTGGTCACAGCCAGAAAGGTAGGGCAGTATGTTCATTACAACCTTTCGGATGATCTGGTAGTTGATCTGCTGGTTGCACTGCGAAAGCTTTCTGAGCGACATCTGGCAGAAGTTGAACGTTTAGTGAACACCTACCTTACGGTAAAAGATGATCTTGAACCCGTTCATATCAGTGATTTGATGCAGCGAGCTGGTGATGGTGTTGTAACTGTGCTGGATGTTCGTCCTGAGGCTGAATATGATGCAGGACATATCGAGGGTGCATTGGGTATCCCAATGGATCAGTTGGAAGAGAGAATTGATGAGCTGAAGCCGGGACAACAGGTTGTTGCTTACTGTCGTGGTCCTTACTGTATGCTTGCCTATGATGCCGTTGCAATGTTGCGGAAGAAAGGGTTTGAAGCACTTCGTCTGAAAGAGGGCTTCCCTGAGTGGCGCAAAGCGGGAATGCCGGTCGAATCCAAAGAGTCTTAAGTTACAATCTGGTTATACCTTGCTGTATCAACATTTGAAGAGTATTGCTGAAAAGCCTCTATTTGGTTTAAGGTTGGTTTTCACTCAGCCCCTCTATGAGGGCTTTTGTTACCTCTGGTATCGAGGCCGTTTGCTTCAGATCAATTGTCTTGCACACCTCTCTACCCAGTTGAGTTAACTTGGGAAAACCAAAAGATTCAGCACTGCCTTTGACCATCAGCGCAATCTTACGCACTTCACTCCAGTTTTCAGCATCATAAGCCTCACAGAGTTCACTATTGAGCTGTCCGACCCGGCTAATAAAGAGTCTTTGTAGCTCGTCATCAATATATCCATCCACTGCGGGAGAAAGTTGACGGACTGCCTGGTTTTGACGGTCCTGTAAACGGCGTGGTGTTGTCCTGTCATCCTCAATCGTAGCAATCTCTTCAGATCGTCGATTCACTTTACGTCGATTTTCTATCTTCAAACTGTCTAACATCTGACGGTCTTTACGTAACATTAAGTATTTGCCTAGAATGCTATGTAGTTCCTGACGATCAATCGGTTTGCTCAAAAAGCCATCACACCCTGCTTGACTGAACAGGTCCCTATGTTTTTGCATGACGTTTGCAGTTAGCGCAACCACAGGGGTTGTGATATTCCTCTCTCTCAGAACCTGAGTTGCTTCAATACCGTCCATCTTCGGCATCTGCATATCCATCAAAATCAGATCAAAGGAGTGCTGTTCAGCAAGCTCCACAGCCTCTACACCATCATTTGCTATTTCAACAGTAACCCCGACTCTCTCAAGAATTCTACGTTCTAACAGTTGTAACTCAGGCGTATCCTCTGCGATTAATACATGCCCAACATACATTTCGTTGTGTTGTAATTGGTCTTTGTGATTCTCTTCAATAGCAGCCGCTGGAGTGCTACTGGGCTTATAGGGTATAGTCAGCTGGAAAATTGAACCAACCCCCTCTTCACTTGAGACATCAATCATACCTCCCATCATCTCGGCCAGATTGAGAGAGATATAGAGACCCAGTCCAGTGCCTCCAAAGCGGCTTGAGATGGAGCCATCGGCCTGCTCAAAAGCATTGAACACCCGTTTTAACGTATCTGCAGACATACCAATTCCACTGTCTTCAACTTTAAAGTGGAGCTGTTTAGCACTGTTCCAACAGGTAAGGCGTACTGATCCAGAGCTTGTGAACTTGATGGCGTTGGTTAACAGGTTAATCAAGATCTGGCTGATTCGATTGGCATCTCCAAGCAGCAGAAAATTTTCAGTACTCTCACGCTTGAACACCAGCTCGAGCCCAGCATCACGTGCACGTACAGAGACCATTTTCTCAATATTTTGAAGGACTTCAGAGAGATCATAGGAGAACTCATCAATCGAAAACTTTCCAGACTGAATCTTGGACATATCCAGGATGTCATTAACCAGCGCTAACTGAGATTTACCGGCCGCTCCTATAGTCTGAAGAACATTCAGCTTTTCAGAATCTTCCTCTTTCTCTTGAAGATACTCACAGTTTCCAATGATTGATGCCAGCGGGGTGCGTAGTTCATGGCTCATCGAAGCGAGGAACTCATCTTTACTCTGATTGGCCTCAATAAGCTCTTGAGTACGTTCTGCAACCTGTTGTTCAAGCTGTTCATTAAACCGTAGAAGTTCTGCTTCCAACCGTTGTCGCTCAGTTTTTTCTTTGAGTAGAGCGAGTGTACGTACGGACATCTGTTCATACATTTTCAGTATGGCTTCAATGAACAGGCGGGTTGAGCCACTCATCTCTTTGTCAGCAACCACTTTTGCCTCTGCAGTCGAAACTCCACCTTCAACAGCGTGTAGTGCTATAGCCATACGCTTGTCACTGTCGAGAATATGGTATGCAAGCCAACTGATGAGGAATTTGACAACATCCTCAACAGCCTCTTCGATTGTTATTGAGGCTCTCTGATGCTGTAGAGAGGTTATCTGACTTAGAAAAGAGTCATGCGATTTTTTGTGTTCTTGTAGCCAGTTATCCCCCTCAAAACAGGGCTGCCAAATCGCCTCTTCTGTTTTAAAGTGATACTGGGCGTAGTCAACCAACTCATTGAAGACTGTTTCAAGTTGGATTTTTTTAGTCTCTACCGTTAAATAGGAAGCCAGTTGATTAAGCAATTTGACAAGCACACGGTGCTGTTCGTCAATGGTCTGCACATGGGTTTCGAGCTGCTCACTCCATGGGAAAACCTCAACTTCTTCGGGATTTATTTCAGACATAAATTTCAAATATTACCAAGTTAAATATTGATACAGATCATTCAAGCAGAGTGTAGTGAGCAAATTTACGGGTTCTTAGTTACGAGTTTTGCAGGACCTTATTTATGATGTAAATATTACTATAAAAGAAATTACACAAAATAAGCACTGTAGAACATAGTTGACTATGACCTGAATCCGTGACTTCCAATTTGAAGTCAGCCATATCCGAAGCAAACCTGCCCAATTTTTCTTAATCCAGCCTACTTGTTTGGCTGGACACCTGTTTTT
>DUYW01000190.1 GCA_013349825.1 Gammaproteobacteria bacterium
TGTGCGCCCATGTTCTCGTACTTGTTCTCCAGCTCGATCTCTTTAGCAACAGAGACACCATCCTTAGTGATGGTTGGGGCACCGAAGGCCTTATCCAGAACGACGTTGCGACCTTTAGGGCCGAGGGTTACCTTAACTGCATTTGCTAGGACGTTAACACCTGCAAGCATCTGATGACGTGCGTCATCACCAAACAATACTTCTTTAGCACTCATTATTCATATTCCTTACTTGGATCTGTGATTAGCCTTCGATGACGGCCATGATGTCACTTTCGTTCATTACCAACAGCTCTTCACCATTAGCCTTGATTTCCGTACCCGCAAATTTGCCAAACAGGACAGTATCACCAACCTTAACGTCCATCTCTTGACGAGAACCGTTATCCAGTACCTTACCGTTGCCAGTCGCAATGATCTCTCCACGACTTGGCTTTTCAGTTGCTGAATCAGGGATTACGATACCACCAGCAGACATCCGCTCTTCTTCTGTGCGGCGTACGACTACACGATCGTGCAGAGGGCGCAAATTCATATAAGTTTCTCCTTGGTTATAAACTATTTCAAATAAGGCCAGGGAGAGTTTTTAGCACTCTCCTCTTGGGAGTGCTAATCATAGGGTCGATCAAGATGAAGTCAAGGGAGGGGCCGCAATAGATATTTTTATCCATCCATAAGGATGGCAGGACAACTAATGTAGATGCCGTTCATGCTTTTCGTGAAATTCACCCTCTACCGTCACATTGTCTGCCTGTTGATAGATATTCTGGTGCATCACAACTGAACGAGAAGCAACCCATCTCACCATCCCTTTGCGTGTCATTGGTGCCAACCCCAGAAAGCCGATAAAATCGGTTAGAAAACCTGGTGTTAGTAGCAGTGCTCCAGACACTAACAATACCGCACCTTCCATTAATTGAGTTGNCGGAATTTCCCCTTGCGCCAAACTACTCTGAGCTTCGGTCAGGGTAGAGAGCCCTTGAGATTTCAATAAAGAGACCCCCATCAATGCCGTCACAATCACCAGCAGGATGGTTGGAAAGAGTCCAATCAACGTTCCAACCTGCATCAAGAGATAGACCTCAATCAACGGGATTACGATCAGTAGGGCCAACAGAATTTTCAGAGGGTTCATAACCGAATGATTGTACTTTAATCTGCGCAACTATTGTAGACACCCTGAAGCTGATGCCTGTTTTGGGTTTTGTAACGAATATTTCTCACCGTAAAAAGGGCGCTGTAAGCGCCCTTTTTACTCAGCAATTCAGCTAGCTTGCTTAAAAAGCACCTTCTGCTGCACCTGCAATGATATTACTGATCTTTGTCGATATCTCTTGTGCCAGTCTCTTCGCCTCTGCAGGCATGCCCATCATCGAAATCATACTGGGGTTCATGCTCCACATTCTCAACTTTCCATCTTTTCCTTCTACGACGGCGATACGACAAGGCATCACAATGACAAAGGCATCTGAAACGTCTGCAAGTATAGAGGCCGTTTTGGCATCACAGATATTGTGGATACTTAAATGACGAAATGGCTTTCCTGTTACCTGTTCAACCTGTTTACTCAAAGGAAACATCGCCACGTGAAGAATCCCTTCACTGATAGAGAGCTGCTTGATGGATTCATCAACTTCATGACCACTAATCCCCTCTTCGACTTCTGTCACTAAGTAGAGATCACTGAACTTGAATTCAGCGCTAGCGTGGGAAGAAAAAGCGACAGTTATTGCAAACAGTATTTGAAGAACCTTTTTCATGGCGTATGGAGTTTCCTTGTTTATTGATTTATTGTTCTAGACCNTCTTGGCAGTCATTANATTTACTGTATGAATTAAACGAAACAGTAGATGCCTATGTCATGAGAAGCTCGCGGCTATAGTATTCGATTTCATTTGCAGATACAAATTCCACACTGATGGTATGATTTTTCTTCCCCGAATACCACAGAATCTACTGAAATACTTATTAAACAGCACTTTAAAAGTATTCATGTTCTTTACAATCTACTGTATTCTCCCTAGCTAACCGTGAACACTTCCTCGACAGCCTTGATTATTTTGAACACCTGCCCCAATCGTGAGGCCGCTGAGAAAATTGCTCAGCTACTCATCGAAAAAAGAGAGGCAGCCTGCGTCAATCTTATTGATAACATTCAATCTATTTACCGCTGGAGCGGTGGAATAGAGAAGAGCCATGAAACTCTATTAATTATCAAAACAACCCATTTGCGTTATGCTGCTGCAGAGGCCACTATTCGCGAAGAGCATCCATACACTGTACCCGAGATTATTGCATTTGAACCCAAGCATGGGGAAAACGACTACCTCTCCTGGATCACACAATCAACTAATAAAAACTGATCATTACCGACCATCATGAAAATAAAACTCTCTAGACATCTGTTTTTTCTACCCTTTCTACTACTCTCAATCTTGTTTAGTGGCACCTCAACAGCTGAGTCATCCCCTATCGAGCAACTCGGCGGATTAATAAATTCCTTTGGCCTCGATGCTGGCAATGATGAGCCTCTCCACCCTGATGAGGCTTTTGTCTTTTCCCATATCCCCCCTAAAGATGACCTTCTGGAACTTCAATGGCAAATTGCCGATGAGCACTACCTCTACCGCAATAAATTCAAATTCAAACTCAGTGATGCGCAAAATCTCTCACTGGGTTCCCCAACCCTTCCGGCAGGTGAAATCAAGGAAGACCCCTTCTTTGGCACACTGGAGGTCTACCACAATACAAAAAATATTCAACTCCCTCTGATTCGTAACAGCCGGGATGCTGCCAGCGGCACTCTCAAGGTGATGTATCAAGGATGTGCAGAACGCGGCATCTGTTACCCTCCGATCACCAAGCGAGTCACACTCAACCTACCTGCTTTACCTGCTGAAACTGCCGTCACAACAGCTTCGACAACAGAGTCAACCACGTCGGAGTTAGCCGCCCCTTTAACGAACACCACAACCAGCAACAGCACGACCAACCTGAGTGAACAGGATCAAATTGCTGCATCTCTGGGCAGTGGTAATATTTTACTGACCCTGCTCAGCTTCTTTGGTTTCGGCTTACTACTCGCCTTCACCCCCTGCATTTTCCCGATGATCCCTATTCTTTCTGGAATCATTGTTGGTCAGGGCGACCAGATCACCACCCGCAAAGCGTTTACCATGTCACTGGTCTATGTATTGGCAATGGCTCTCACCTACACTGCCGCAGGCGTTCTGGCAGGACTCTTTGGTGAAAACTTGCAGGCTGCTTTCCAAAACCCCTGGATTTTAGGTAGTTTCAGTGTCGTCTTTGTACTGTTGTCTCTTTCCATGTTTGGCTTCTATGATCTACAGATGCCTTCCAGCATTCAGGGAAAGCTGGCCAGTGCAAGTAATCGTCAGAAAGGCGGTTCTCTTACCGGTGTTGCTGTCATGGGACTGCTCTCTGCTCTGATTGTAGGTCCCTGTGTAGCTGCACCACTTGCAGGTGCTTTGATCTACATCGGACAGACCGGTGATGCCGTATTGGGCGGTATGGCGCTATTTGCTCTCAGTATCGGTATGGGAATGCCTCTTCTGGTAATCGGAACCTCTGCCGGAAAACTGCTTCCCAAGGCCGGGGGCTGGATGGACACGATCAAATCCGTCTTCGGTGTGCTACTGCTCGCGGTAGCGGTATGGATGCTGGAGCGCATTGTCCCTGCCAGTGTCAGTATGTTGCTGTGGGCCACACTGCTCATCATTCCTGCCGTCTATATGGGTGCTCTGGAACCACTCCCCTCTCCAGGCAGTGGCTGGAAGAGACTCTGGAAGGGCGTAGGATTGCTGATGTTGATCTACGGTACCTTGATGATTATTGGTGTAGCCTCTGGTGGAAAAGATCTATTGCAGCCACTCAGAGGGCTGGGGGGAGACAGCAGTGCAACCATTCAACAACAGCACTTAACCTTTCAGCAGATCAAAGGAGTTGAGGGGCTGGAGCAGGCGTTAGCCACTGCAAAACGTAACAATCAGCCAGTATTTCTCGACTTTTATGCCGACTGGTGTATCTCTTGTAAAGAGTTTGAATCTCTTACCTTTACTGATGCTGCTGTACAACAGGCCCTTGCCCCTTATCTGCTGATACAGGCTGATGTCACCCCCAATGATGAACAGGATCAAGCTTTGATGAAGAANCTGGGTATCTTTGGCCCCCCTGCACTCCTCTTCTTTGATCGATCCGGGAGAGAGGTCACTGCNGCCCGNCTGGTACAGTTTATGGATGCCGAGGCCTTTGCCAGCCACGTTAAGGCAGCCAGCCGATAGAGTGGCTGGCTACAAGGTGTGTAAACATTGTATTATCATAACCATGCTATCACTGACTATTTAGTATAAAACACGATTAAATATACTTAGATAAAGAGTAAATGCAGCCCCCTATTCC
>DUYW01000150.1 GCA_013349825.1 Gammaproteobacteria bacterium
TGTAGTTCACTCTCTGCAATAAACTGGTGCCATTCTGAAGTGGGGATATTGTTCATTGCCGTAGCGCTAAGCCCCTGACAGTGGTCACACTCAAACAGAAAGACATGTTTGCCCTGACAACTGGTATCCAGTGCAGAGTCATCCAGCTTGAGTGTTCCTTCGCCACATTTCGGGCACTCCAGGGTAAAGGGTTGCGCAGGAAAACTCATGGTTTGAGGAAATACATAGGAGCCAATCAGGTTGCAGGCTGAGGCTGACTGAAGGTGATCTCAAAATAGCGCGTCCCCGGATTGGGGTTGTTGCGGTAATCTGCAATCTCATAAAAGCCAATAGAGCGATAGAGTTCCTGAGCTGCTTTCATGCTGGGGATAGAGTCCAGACGCATCCGTTGGTAACCCGCTTTTTCGGCCTCAATCAACAGCGTCATTACCAGTCCGCGACCAATCCCGCAATTACGATGGCCCGGTGACACATAGAGCCTTTTCATCTCACAAATATCTTCTTCATCTTGCGAATGAAGCGCTACACACCCAACCGCTTTCTGGTCCTGATGCGCAATCAACATCTGCCCGTCAGGTGGTGCGTAAAGTGTCTCCAGCTGCACAAACTCTTCATCAAACTGCTCCAGCGCCGGATCGCCCGGCCGACTGGAAACATACTCCTCCAGCAGAGTTCGTACCGCTACAAAGTGATCAGACGAGGTGACAGGGGTAATCTTGATCATGAAAACTACAGAACACTCAGAACCTGCTCGGGAGGTCGCCCAACCGCTGCACGACTACCATTCACCACAATTGGACGCTCAATCACTTTAGGGTACGCCACCATTTTTTCGATCTGTTGCGCACGGTTCAGCCCGCTGACATTGAGCCCTGCCTCTTTATACTCTGCCTCTTTCTTACGCATCAACGCCTCAGGCTCAACCCCCAGTAGCGTTAGGATTTGATCCAGTTCTGCCGCTGTAGGCGGTGTCTCCAGATATTTGATAATCTCTGGCTCAACCTGCTGTTCCTCAATCAGTGCCAATGTTTGACGGGACTTTGAACAGCGGGGATTGTGATAAATTTTTACACTCATTGGCTACGATCTCTCAAAAACCATGTATTACAGTCAAGAATACAGAAGAGTCCGCAATAAATAAAGGGGAGTTCTATAATTAGTAATTTTCTGCACCTGCAAGCGCAGGAGAAGCCTGTACGATGCTGTCGAGACCGCCTGAAGAGAGCTGACTACCGATCAGGCTAATGATCAGACTATTTAAAAAGGCGATTAATATACTGCACCATATGAATCACTGCGAATGCCGCAAAAGCACTGCCGGTTGCAACATGGGCATCTTTCTCACCACGAAACCCTGTCCAGATCATCCCTGCCATGGTTGTACCCATACCTATTTTGGCCACTTTCCCCATATCAGATGCCGCATTTCGCTTTCTATCTTCACACTTGAAACAGTCTGACAAGAGACGCTCTACACGGTACTCCATCACTTGTGATGGGTAGAGGTCCGGGTTATAGGTAAAGGAGACCATGCCACTTCCACGTTCGGCCTCAATATTCTCAACCCCTTCAATTTTACGGATATTACGGGCAAGACCTTGTGTTCTGCCATTGACTCTCATCAGGTCTGATCGAATCTGTACCTTTCCCTGGTGTGCGTGAACAACCAATTTAAAACTCTCCCTGTTTAATCCCTTTACCTCTCATAAGTTGCACCTGAAGCAATATCCAAGAATGCATGCCTTTCGGAGTCACTCTACAGAGGAGATTCATTACTTGGTGCGTTGGAAAAAATTGAAAGAAGAAAGCTTTTTCCCAACTCACAGCACAACATTAACTCATCACTTCAGGTGCGAAAACAATCGTAACATAAATCATTATCATTTGCAATATAGCTGACTCATATCGTTTTCTATTAACGGACACCCCTCCACAAAAAAAGCCCCGATCAGAACAAGGTCTGACCGGGGCTTAAGCGGGAGGTGTACAGCTTAGCGCTGCCTCATCGATCCCACTTAACCGATGAGCTTAGGGAGAGGTTACTACTTACCCGTGTTTGTAAATTCTGGATAAGCTTCCATGCCACACTCTGCATAGTCTGCTCCAGCAGCCTCATCTTCTTCACTGATACGCAGCCCCATGATGATCTTGATTACCATCCATACCACCAGGCTTGCACCAAATACCCACCCGAAGATGACACCAGCACCCACCAACTGACCACTAAAGGTTGCACCGGTATTGGTCAGTGGCACCAGCATCAGGCCAAAGAATCCGACCACTCCGTGAACAGAGATTGCACCCACCGGATCATCAATACGCATCTTGTCCAGTGTAATGATCGAGAACACCACCAGTATGCCTGCTGTGAATCCAAACAGTGTTGCCAACAGTGGAGTCGGGGTAGAAGGTTCCGCCGTAATTGCCACCAATCCAGCCAAGGCACCATTGAGAATCATCGTGAGATCTGCCTTGCCAAATAATATACGGGCAATCATCAGTGCACCAATAGCACCACCCGCTGCAGCTGCATTGGTGTTGAGGAAGACCATAGCCACTGAATGTGCACTATTGATATCCCCTAACTTCAGCACTGAACCACCGTTAAATCCAAACCATCCCATCCACAAAATAAAGGTACCCAGCGTTGCCAGTGGCAGGTTTGCACCAGGAATCGCCCGTACAGAGCCATCCTTGCCATACTTACCCTTACGTGCGCCTAATAACAGTACACCCGCAAGCGCTGCAGAAGCACCCGCCATATGGACAATACCGGAACCCGCAAAGTCACTGAACTCTAGTGCGAACAGACCAAAGACCTCTTTACCACCCCAGGTCCATGCACCTTCCATTGGATAGATCACACCTGTCATCACCACTGCAAAGGCCAGGAATGCCCACAACTTCATGCGCTCAGCCACTGCACCCGAAACGATGGACATCGCGGTTGCAACAAATACCACCTGGAAGAAGAAGTCCGAAGCTCCAGAATAGACAGAGTCGCCATTGAATCCATTCTCTGCAGAGCTCTTCAATGCATCTGCAACCAGCGTGTCTCCACCCATGATATCTGTCAGGAAATATCCCCCTGAGCCATACATCAACTGATACCCCACCACCAGGTACATCACACAAGAGATGGCAAACAGCGCCACGTTCTTGGTTAATATTTCAGTGGTATTCTTGGAACGCACCAACCCCGCTTCCAGCATTGCAAAACCGGCCGCCATCCACATCACTAATGCACCAGACACCAGAAAGTAGAAGGTGTCCATTGCATACTGTAGTTCAAAAATCTGATTTTCCATTTCTCTTTTTCTCCTAACTGTTCAATTGATTCAGCGTGAATCAGATCGCCTCTCGACCGGACTCTCCGGTACGGATACGAATCACCTCTTCCAGATCGGAGACAAAGATTTTTCCATCCCCGATTTTGTCGCTATTGGCAGCGTCGCGAATAGTTTCGATGGTGCGATCCAGCAGATCTGCCGCAATGGCAATCTCCAGTTTTACCTTGGGAAGAAAATCGATGGTGTACTCAGCACCACGATAAAGTTCTGTATGCCCCTTTTGACGCCCAAACCCTTTAACTTCGGTTGCCGTGACACCATTAATTCCAATCTCGGCAAGTGCCTCGCGAACATCATCCAGCTTGAAAGGCTTGATGATGGCAGTGACCATTTTCATAGTGATGACTCCTTGTTTGTTCACTTTCTATATATCAGCACCGAAAGCCAATCTCTCCATGCTGTTTGCATCATTGCAATACAACCTCTAGAGCAACGGTCGTGCCACATCACTGTTAGTCCTTAAATAACAAATAGATAATAAATATTTAAACACTTTATCTACCCAGAAAGACAGGCTCAACGCGCCAGTAAGGTGCGCTTAAATGAGAAAAACGCACCGTATCAGTGCATAACATTCCTATAGAATGGGTCGACCAACCCCTTCAGCAAGGAATTCAATTTTGGCTACACCCCCTCACTGCCCCAAATGTGATTCGCCCTACAGTTATGAGGATGGCACCCTCTATATATGTCCAGAATGCGCCCATGAGTGGGCCATTAATGGGGGCACAGAAGTCGAAGAGCTACTCACCGTGAAAGATGCCAATGGCAACCCACTGTCTGATGGAGACTGCGTGACGGTCATCAAAGACCTCAAGGTAAAAGGAAGCTCTCTGGTCGTAAAGATCGGAACAAAGGTAAAGAATATTCGCCTGACCGAAGGGGACCACAATATTGACTGCAAAATCCCCGGTATCGGGGCGATGCAACTGAAATCAGAGTTTGTTAAGGGGTGCCTCTAACTAAGGAACCTCTGAACAAGTCTGGGTAATTTGAATTACGTCCATAGTGTCCAAGATCAAGGCGAAGATCGCAGCCAATACCCCAGGGCACCTTCTC
>DUYW01000135.1 GCA_013349825.1 Gammaproteobacteria bacterium
ATTATGAAAAGTCCGAGTGCATAAACCTTAAAAACTGCGCACTGGGTGGGTCAATTATTTTGAGCACAGGTGGGTCAATTTTTGTTAGCGCTGAGGGTTCAGGTTCTCAAGTTAACAGTAATTTCAGCAAATAAAATGATTAGTCACGACTCAGATGCACATGCATGTAGTCATGCTTGAACATTACATGCTCCTCTGGACAGGAAAATGTTTCAGCATTCCACCCACCATGCATAGGTGGTTTTGAGCGAGACAGTTCACTAACAGAGTATGACTTTCCGCACTCGCCACACTGGACTTCACCATATCCAGCCTCTATCAAACCAAGTGCTACGTTCTCAAAGTTAATATCGTCAGGAATGGTTTCAACAGCGGTCCAGTCATCCTCCCTACCTCTGATAAAGCTGATGAGTGCTCTGTTCTCCTCAACGTGAAACAGAGGCAATCTCTTCCCCTTGAAGTGATGCTCTATATCTGCCGATTGAAAAATGATTTCACTCTGAAACTCTCCCCAATGGTCATGCCGGTACACAACACGATCACCACAAGGCGGTGGAGACACCGCCATCTCTTCTAATCGGCGAAAACGCTCATCTTGTCTCGCATTGAGATCAGCAACTGGATCTTTGACGATCTCTCGAAACGTAGCTCCACTCAGCAGTGTTTTTGTTTTGGTGAACAGAATAACTGGCCAGAAAAGGCAATCTATGACGTAACCTGACCAAATATCACTTTTGCTGCACATCTGGAATGCCTCACCAGCATGACGGTATAGACCAACTCCAAGCCAAGTGACCAGCAGTAGAACTCCAATCAGGTAGATTTCAACAATTACGCTGGCCATTTCTGTCCTTTCAGCCAATCAGCTCATCAATCGCCTTTTGGGTCGGTTTCCATGAAAGCTGCTCTACAACCCATACAACCGCGTCTCCAAATTCATCCCCTTGCAGCTCATCAGGAATTTCTTCTGAACGGTTCATAACCTCATTCAACAAGGCTTCACTCTCGCTGGGCGGGCTATTTCTATCCTCATGCTGCTGCAGCTGTATGGTTTTACAACCCTCCATAAGTCCTACCTGTTGCTGCTCCCCAGCTCTTTCTCAACATCCATTGCCAGACACTCAATTGGGGGAATGAAATGGAAATGTGGCGCATTCTCTACTCCCTGATACCAGAGTTCATTTGTTTTTACATGGCTGGAGAAAATTACAGCAACTCGATCTCTTATGTCAACCTCCGCCCCTGCCTCACCGTACATCACCTTCAACCACCCTGAAAATAGATCCGTACCCGAACCAGCCCCCCCCCAGTGAAATGAGTTCCATTTCTCGACACTCTTTTTGAGACCTTCCTTAGCCTGCTTCACACGAGCGGCCTTTACTAGGTTGGAAATTTCCAAGTCTATATTCACTCCTCACCCCCATCCATGACATCAAGCAGTAATCTCATAGCATGACCATGAATGCCTAGGTACTTCTCCTCTCTTGGCCCCGCCACATTCAACACCGATGGTTTCACTTCCTGCAGCCACTCAAGCAGCTTTCTGGATGCTTCAGGATCTTCAATCTGGGCAACCAAAAATGGTTTACCTTGCCCTTCTGCATATTTCACTGTGAGCTCAGTACCACCCTCCAGATCACCAGCATTGATGATCAGGGTCGCATCAGAATCACGGACATTCCAGCCAGTACGAACTGAATAGCTACGAGCCTTGGTCTCAGTGAGGGTGTTGTACTTCTCTGGAATCACACCATCTACAGCCCTACGCCCTGCAGGGCACCATCCCCCAGTAGGAATACCCAGATCCATAGCTGCGTCCAGTCCAGCACGGTCTACGCCTGTCTGAGCACCTGAGATGATTTTTTCTATCACTCTGCCCCTCTATAAAAAAGTAACCCTCCGGGGTGCGCAGTTCTTACGGGATGCGTGGAGGGTGTTGTTACTACTCAGTATCGGTCAACAATGTGGTTCTGTAAACTATTTGTTGATTTTTTCTTCTCAACTCGCCTCATAAAGGGTCATACAGCCCCAACAAAACACACTCAAGAAATACCTAAAAATCAGGCTATACCTTGACTTATTTACGGTATTTTTGACGGTATTCATGTTTTTTGAAACGCTCTTATATGTTATTTATCAGATAGATATTAAAACTATTTGATTGTCGCCGTCTCCACCAATAGTTACAAGCAAGCTACTGAAAACAATCTGGTTTTTGGTGGCTTTTTTGTGTGTACCCACGATTTTACCCACGTTCTCTTGAGAGTACTTAATTACTCCTCGTCCTCATCATTATTGGGATCACCCATCAACCTCTGCAGCTTCTCAAACATATCACCACGCTGATAAGCTGCCTCGACCTTGTTATCTGGCGAATGCGCCAATACCCTCTCTGCCAACATGACAGTGATAAAACTATAGATTTTTCAAAATGAAATCTTTGAACTTCATATCTTCGATGAGAAGGTGATTAACCCACCACTCACCAACAGTCTCAAGTATCATTTTCCTGTATTCCTTTTTAGAAATCCCGTGAACATCTATCGATGATATCTTGCCTAGAGAATCAAAATGAAGAAGTTGATGGTTGGGCAAATCTGGATAGTTCAACCTAGAAAGAACCGATTCTTCTGTAAAAAAGTGACGTTTTATATTTTGTTTAAAAATCACCAATAGAGTCATCAATTCCTGCCTATCTTCCGGTTCATCATTAAATGACTCAACTGCATCTACAATGCGATTGTAGATTTCAACCAATTTTTTATGCTCACTGTCTATGTCTGGGTGCCCTACACTATAGGTATTGCTCCAAAATATCCTCGACATCTTACTTACTCCTATGAGACCAGTACTCGAACAATATAATCTATAGAACCAGCCAACAATAACCACTCATTTACTATGGAACCTCTGGACGGTTAGAGGAGGTCCCATTTTTGAGCCTCAGAAATCACTGTCTCCCGTAGTAAGTCCTGATCAACTGGCTTCTCAAGATATTGAAAGTCACCACTCATACGCTCCCGAAGTTCATTCAAACTATGATCCATATAGGCTGATACAAAGATAATACGAACAGCACTATCTACCGTATTAATGATTTCTGCTGCTTTCATCCCATCCCAGCCATTCGACATACGCATATCTAACAAGATGACGGCATAAGGTGCTTCAGCTTCAATTGCCTCTTGAACCATCCGAAAACCATCTTCCCCATTATAGGCATGATCCATTAGAAAGTCAGATTGCTCTGGCTCTCCAGCATTCTCATCAGACAATAATTGAAGCCCCCTCAAACCATCCTCTGTAATCTCTGAACAGCCCAATAACAACGCATAAGTTTCATGAATGTCAGGCTCGTCATCCACAACCAGAATACGCCATTGATTTGGGCCACTCATTACTGCACATCTATCCATTTATTACTAACACTCATGATTAAGGAACCTCTTCAGAGCCACTATTGAACGACTCAACCCCATCAAAGATACCGTTATAGAGTTCAACCAACTACCGATACTGGTTACCCAAGCCCGGATGACCCAAACTGTACCTACCACTCCAAGATATAGCTTTCCCATAAAAATACAGTAACACACTGCAAACTGTGCAACATCTAAAGAGGTTAGGAATAATTGATAAACACCTGTATACCTCGAACCTTATGATCTGGTTACTCCATCATCAACCATCTCTTTTATGAATTTCGGTTCATACAGGGCCAGAGCAGCCTCATATTTTTGTTCCACCAATAACTCACCTGTTGAGAATTCCGCATCATTATATTGCATTATATGCCAATATAATTTATATATTTTACTAATTCATTGAATAGTGTACAATAGCCTCAACTTGTCAAGGAAGAGAAACTTCCAAGACACCAAATTTAATTTATATTGAGGATATTAAAATGAAAAAGATTATTGCTGCTATCGCTCTTGCTGCTGTTGCTTCTAGCGCTTCTGCCTTCTTCGGTGGTGGAGACGACAACCAGTCTGGTTACGGAACTGGTTCTGCTGACGGTGCTTTCGACGGAAAAGGACGTGGTGCTGGTAAAGGCGCTGCTGATGCAGAAGGTAACTTCAGCATGACTGTAAATGCTTCTGGTAAGGGTTCTTCTGACATGCAGGCTGATATGGA
>DUYW01000198.1 GCA_013349825.1 Gammaproteobacteria bacterium
GTGCTACTCTCTATACCTTGGTCGAGAGTGCCAAAGCCAACCACCTGGAGCCTTGGGCTTACCTCAATTATCTGTTTAAGTACTTTCCTTTAGCCAAGACNCAGGAAGATATTGAACGATTGCTTCCCTTCAATTTGAAAACTGAGGACTTGAAGAGGGAGGGGTAATACTGGTGTTGCCCAGACGCTTACGTAGTCGTGGTGCCACTGGTACGCACCTGGTGTCCATCCGCTTCACGCCCCCATTGATAGGTATCACCGTAACAGTTGGCGGTAGTGGTCGTAGTACACACCTCAGTTGCACCCAGATTACGATCCAGCCACTTTTTCCCCGTAGTGCTGGTGATGATATTGTAGGTCAACCCGTTATGAATCACTGAACTCGCACTGCTTTCAACCACAATCTTGTTATTACGGCTCACTATCTGCATCAGTTGATCCTGCATGTCACGCCCCTCACGCCATGCCACTGTATCAACAAAGTGGTGGGTATGCTTACGACCTTCTATCGGGAATTTAATGGTTAGCTGTCCATAGTTGGCGCGATTCATGGTGTTGCTATCTTCTGTTCCCAGCTCCAGCATGACTGCTGGGTGGAGTCCTATCTCAACACCCAGAGTGTGTCCATTGATGTCCCCACTATCGATCCCCTGCCATTTGTAGTATGTGCTTTTGATCCTGGCCCACAGCAGGTAAGGGGCCTGCCCCTCTACATTGAGATCAAAACCATCTTGCGCCTTTTCATCGGTGCCGTTTACATTTTTGGTATGGCTGCCCAGCACTTTGTAGAGGTTGGCATCAAATCCAAAGTTGGATCGATGGTACTCTCCACCGATACTTGCCCGCATCTGGTCACTATCCATCTCCCGGTCTATAAATAGGTTTCCACCAGCAATGGCCCTGTTGTCATCCAGCATGTAGCGCTTGACCAATCCGAGATTCAGAGTAGTGCGACGATCATTCGGTGTAGTTTCGCTAGAGTGCAGTCCACCCTGTATCAGCAGGTTGTCACTACGATCTTCACTCTGCATCAACGGCTGGATAGTGGTGATACTGTATTCTGGATTACCGTTGTGGATACCTTTGACAGAGATCTCAGTCTCACCCTCACCAAAGTGATCAGCAAACTCATTAACAATCTGGTTCGCGCTAATTTCAACTCGGTTGACTACCTGATCTTTGGTAAATGTCTTGAGGTCATCAATGCCACCCGCAATTACACTACCAGTCATTACGGTAAGAACAACACTACTTAGTAGTGTTCTGATGCGCAGTGCGTGAAGCAAGCACTTCAGCTTTACATATATAGAATTCAATACCATTATCTATTTTGAATTGCTTGGGAAGTCTCCACATCTGTGAACCGCCTAAAGTTCAATAGATGAGGAAACAACCAATGAATGAGTCACAGAGTTTAAGTCATACGGTATGGGACTGTAAGTATCATATCGTGTGGATACAGAAGTATCGTAAAAAGAGTTTATACAAGGAGTTGCGAAAGTATGTGGGTCCAGTCTTAAGAGATTTGGCGAGCCGTAAAGAGTGCAAAATTGAAGAGGGGTACATGATGTCTGATCATGTCCATGTTTTGATATCGATCCCTCCCAAGTATTCGGTTTCGCAAGTGATCGGCTTTATCAAGGGGAAGAGTGCGATATCAATTGCTAGAATGTGTATGGAGCTTCCGTCAGCTCTATTGGGTGATTGCTGGCGGCTTTGCGGCCAGAGCTGCCTCAGAAGCCACCCTGGAAGCGGGTTATCTCACGGCTGTAGATGACTCATTGCGGACACTGATGGCATGCCGTTAAAACTGTACCAGAATCGAGCAGATCAAATAACTTCGATGATTGCTCTTAATGCTCTCCTGACAGCTCCTCCAATATATGCAAGATTTCGACAGGTTCTGCGCGAGTGGTGTAATCAGCATCAACGAAGGCATATTCTACTGCGCCATTTTTCCCAACTACGTAGGTTGCTGGTATGGGCAGATCAAAGTGGTCGACACCATTTATTTTGCGTAGATCTAGGTTAAATTCATCAAGGCACAAATCAACGACTGCTTGTGGCATCGAGAAGGTAATTTTGAATGACTTTGCTACATGCAACCCCTGATCGCTCAACACAGGGAATGTCAGTTCATTTTTCTCCTTGCTTGAGAGAGAGTCATTCGGTTGTTCTGGTGAAATAGCCACCAGAGTCGCACTGTGCTGAGTAATATCCGGCAGGATGTTCTGGAGTGCACGTAACTCAAGATTGCAATAGGGGCACCAGTCCCTCCGGTAGAAAGAGATAACCAGTGGCCCTTTGGCCAGTATTCGTCAGAGGATATCAGTTCATTACACGCATCCCTAAGCTGGAAAGGCGGCATTCTATCACCGACCGTTATTGCATCTCGACCAACGCCATCGCGCAACTGATCCTCAACCCCCTTTTTTAATATCTGCATCACCTCTTCCGGCAGTTCCGCCTTTAAGGTCTCTTTAAAATCATCGATTAGCTGGCTAAGATTCATTGGAATCACTCCTTTTTACTGATGTTGACAGGCTGTTTATCTTGGTGACTACTTCTGTTCTGGCTACACCAGTTCCATCAGCATCTCTTCGCTGTACTCTTTAATCACGCTTTTGGCCCCTGTTGGGGAGCATCGTGTTTTCGATTGATCCATGCTCGATCATGGACAAAGCTGTTCGACTGAAAGTCTTGTAGAGCCTGGTCAATCTCATCTTTACGATTCATTACAAAGGGGCCGTACTGAACAATCTCTTCGTTAATCGGCTTTCCACTTACCATGATGAAACGTGCTCCTTGCTCGCTAGCAATCAACTCGGCGTTATGGTCACCATGCCCCACTGTAACTAGCGTATCGACCGAGACCTGTTGATGGTTAAGATGGAGAGCTCCTTCAAACAGATAAAGGAAGCTGTTGTTTTGCTCAGGCAGGGGGGAGAGGAAATGGTGCCCCGGTAATAACTCGATATCTAAATAGGTGACTTGCGTTACCTCATCTTGAATCTCCATACTCTCCAGAGTTGAATCCAGATGAGCAAGTTTGGAATTATGCCAAAAGAGAAGTAGGTAAGAAGATAATTCGTAGCAAGGATGAAATGGAGAAAACTATTCTCTCAGTAATGAGCACAATTAAGAAAAGCGCTAAATTGATTAGGAGCTTTTTCCGTATGCCTGACACGAAATATGCATCTTTAGATTTCGGAAAATCATGAAACAACTTATGCAACGATTAATATAAGGGGCATCTTCATAGAAATGTATATAATAATTTGTTTTAATTAAGCTATATCTGCAATATTCATTGCAATTTATTTCAGGGTAATAGTAGAGTGTAGCTATGGATGGTTATAAGACAAAGCCCCGAATACTGATAATTGATGACTCAATGGTCAGCATACAGATGACTGCTGGTTATGTGCAGCTTAACAACCAATGCGATATTAGTGTTGCTACGAGTGGTGAAGAGGTATTTGAACTATTCGACAAGATAACGCCTCAAATAGTACTGCTTGATGTAAAAATGCCTGAAATTGATGGTTTTGACATATGCAGAGAGATAAAGGGAAACTCCTCTTGGGCGAATGCGCCTGTTATCTTTCTTTCAGCAAGTAATGACCAACAGCACATTGATAAAGCTTTTGAAGTAGGTGGGTCGGACTATTTAATGAAGCCAATTGATACAGATATTCTCAATCAAACAGTTAAAAAATATTTGATTTAATGCCCACTAACTTTGAGTCCCAATATCGATGCCCTATTTGACAAGGGGTTTATTACCTTTTCTGATGATGGTGAGCTATTTGTCTTGGATGATTTGCCTCCTCAGGTTGTTAATGCGTGGGGAATTGATGAAGCAGTAGAGCAAAGATTAATTGCTGTTAGTGAGCAACGAGCTGAATATTTGGCATGCCATAGAGAACATAGGTTTAGAGACTGAAGTCCTCCAAACTTACGTTAATACTAACTAACATGGATTGTGGGGTTCTGAACCCTGATGTATAGCTGATGAAATGGTTGTTATGATCTATATGTTATTTGTATCCAAGGAGCTATTCTCTCCAGCGGGCACTGGGTTTCTTCTTGTTGGTTAGGCGATCCACCA
>DUYW01000157.1 GCA_013349825.1 Gammaproteobacteria bacterium
AACAGAGTGATTTTTTCCTCAAGAAATCACATAAAAACAACACAGGAAATTGTCTTATTTTCCCCCGTTTTCTGTCCAACGATTGGGGGTAGGTTCACTGGAGTTGTGGCATTTCATGTAGATAATTGAAGAATGTCAGAGCAACAAAAACCGATCAGAGTTTCCCAACCTCAACAGAAGGCACTACTACGACTACGGAACGGGCCTGTAAGTCAAGCAGAGATAAATACAATGCAGGTCAATACCTATGAAGCTCTGGTTCGTAAAGGGCTGGCTGAAAAGGACGGGATGTATTACCGAGCATTATAATCTCTCATAACGGATACCCATCTGCTCTCTGTGATCTCCTCTACAAGAATGATGAAGGCTTCAATCAAGGACACAAACAAGTAGATGAGCACCCTTGAGATGCTGAACTACAAACTACACGAACAGTCAGACTCCTGACAGTCTCACCGCTTTACAAACCCCTTCACCCAAACGTCTCCTGGAATTGAACCGCCACGAGAAACGACAACCTCTTCAATCACAAATCGTTCCCCCGGATAGATCGCTCCGGTTACCCCTCCAAATTCCCACTGTTGATTCTTGACCCGTGGACGGTCATCTCGTAAATTCATACTCTTACTCGCACGTATTACATCCCCCTCGACTGGAAGCTGTTGTGCATCAAAACTGGTGGAGGTCGATCCATTCGCCCCATATTCTCCAATATAAACCCACTCTGCCTGCACCGCCTGAAACAAGGAACCGCTCAGCAGAACCATACTCAAAATTGTCTTTTTCATTGCTTTCACTCCCGTCAACAGTAACAAGATGCGAGATCAGAAGTACAGCTTATCTCGACTCTACCACTCTCTGAGTATAGAAGGTATTGACTGGATTTGGTATCAGATAATCAACGTGGCTCTTCAGCAGATACAGGGGGTTCCTATACGCTGTTTTGTTTAGGGAACCTCTGAATAAGTCATGTGTAAATGCCTAACGCCCATAGCGCCTGCTCATCGGTGATGAATAACTCATTCAAGCGGCTGATAATCTGCGAGAGGCGTTCCTCTTTTTTGTCTTTCGCCTTGGCACTGCCCAACCCCTCTCCGGGGGTCAGATACTCTCCAGCCTCTTCTTTCAGATTAATATCCTGCTGACGAATCTTAGAGAGGCGGTAATGGCTGAGCACAACGTTATGCAGGTCGATATTATCCTCATCAGTAACCGACTCGCGCAGCATGGGGCGGAGGTTACGGGCATAGAGGCTTAGCTTTTCTAGCCCCTTATCATCATAGTCGACGATCTGAGACATAAATTCATAGTAGCGCACAAAGGTACCAAGATCTTTCTTGAAGATCTCCAACCCATCCTTCTCCCGCTTGCACTCCTTGAAGCTATTCTCGGCATTAGCGATCAAAACCGCATCTCCACTTTTCTGGGTACGCTCAAATATCTCTTTGGCCTGCCTGAAGGCATCAGTGGCAGACTTGTAGCGTTTTTGCCAGCGCTCAACAGCAGGTTTGCAGATATTGGCAATTGCCGCACTGCTCTTATTCTTAATGAAGAAGGCCTCACAGAACTGCTCCACCTCCTGCCAAGTAAAGATACCGGCAGCACGTAGCTTATCGAATAGCTCAAAGATCAAGTTGGGGTCAGAGACATCATCCAGCTCAGCCGTCTGATAGTAGGGCTGGAATGAGCTAAGAATATCGTCTGGCTCGTTGAAGAAATCGAGCACAAAGGTTCCTGTCTCTGCCTTGCCGGGATAGGTGCGATTGAGACGCGACAGGGTCTGCACACACTCCACGCCACCGAGCTTCTTATCTACATACATGGCACAGAGTTTGGGCTGATCGAAGCCGGTCTGGAATTTATTAGCGACAATCATCACCTGATAATCGTCAGAGTCGAANGCCTTACGCATATCNCGACCTTTAAGATTCGGGTTCATATTGTTCTCAGTGAACTTCTNNCCCAGTAAAGCCGTCGCGTTGGGATCCTTCTCATCAAACTCCACCTCACCAGAGAAGGCGACCATGGCATGAATCTTCTGGTAGCCCTTCTCGCTGATGTACTTATCAAAGCCCCGCTTGTAACGCACCGCCTCCTTGCGTGAGCTGGTCACCAGCATCGCCTTGGCCTGTCCGCCCAGCAGCCCCATTACATTGTCCTTAAAGTGCTCAACGATCACCTGCACCTTCTGCGCGATATTGTAGTCATGCAGACGCACCCACTGGTTCAGCTTCACCTTGGCCTTTTTGCTCTCCACCTCTTCATCGGCACCCTGTATCGCCATCGCCAAGTTGTAGGCCACTCGATAGTTGGTGTAGTTCTTCAGCACATCGAGGATAAACCCCTCCTCGATGGCTTGGCGCATACTGTAAACATGGTAGGCCTCGGGCCTGTTCTGCTTCGATGGCGGCTCATCAGGATTGGGCAGGCGACCAAACAGCTCCAGGGTTTTGGTCTTGGGGGTGGCGGTAAAGGCGAAGTAACTCAGGTTGGGCGAGACACGACGCGAGGCGACGGCAGCATCGAGAATATCTTCACTCCCCAGCTCTTGATCCGTACCCTCCATCATCAATACCTCTTTCAACTGCCGAGCGGTCGATCCGGTCTGTGAGGAGTGCGCCTCGTCAGCGATAATGGCGTAGTGGCGCTCCTTGAGGCAGGTGCTGTTCTCAATCGCCTTGAGCACATAGGGGAAGGTTTGAATGGTGACGATGATGATCGGCTGCGACCCTTCCAGCGCGGCAGCGAGCTTCTCCGACTTGGAGCCGTCCCCCTCCTTGCGGTTGATACGCCCCACCACACCATCCACATGCTCAAACTGGTAGATGGTGTCCTGCAGCTGGTCATCGAGCACGGTGCGATCGGTAACGATAATCACCGAGTCAAACTGCTTATTGCCCGCAGCATCATAGAGCGAAGAGAGCTGATGTGCGGTCCAGGCGATGGAGTTGGACTTGCCCGAACCAGCGCTGTGCTGAATCAGGTACTTCTGCCCCGGCCCCTCGGTGTGGGCGGCATTCACCAGCTTGTTGACCACATCCCACTGGTGGTAACGGGGGAAGATCAGGGTCTCTTTTTTATACTTACGCCCCTCCCAATCCTCCCTCTCCTCAATTTGTAGATGCACGTAGCGAGCAAGAATATTGAGCAGGTTATCGGGTAGCAGCACCTCATTCCACAGATAGTCGGTAGCGTACTGATTCACATCCTCCGGCACATCATTACCGGCCCCACCGCTCTCCGTCCCCTTGTTAAACGGCAGGAAGAAGGTCTCATCCCCCTCCAGACGGGTGGCCATGTAGACCTCATACTGACTCACCGCAAAATGAACCAGTGCACCACGTTTAAAGGTGAGCAGCGGCTCCGGTTTTTTGGTAGCGGGGTCAATGGCGAAACGGGTGGTTTTGTACTGCTTGATGGCGTTCTCTACTGCCTGTTTAAACTCTGACTTCAACTCCAGTGTTGCCACAGCTAGACCATTTACGAACAGCACCAGATCGATCCGCCACGCCTTCGCCTTGGTGCCGGTCTGCTCCAGATGTGCCTCAGTAGCCCATGGGCTATAGACCAACTCCGGTACCACCCGCAGACGATTCTTCTGGTAACGTGCCAGTGTATCGGGATTCAGGTCATGCTCCGGCTTGAACTGACAGAGGCTAAAGCGGGTGCCACGATCCCGTAGCTCATGGCGCAGCACTCCCAGTGTGCCGAAGGTGCGCATCTCTTTATGGGGGGCATTGGGGTCGGCCTTGTTGAGCTGGGTGGCAACCCGTTCGAGGAACTTCTGTTCCGGGTTGCTGGGGTAGAGCTTGCAGAACTTCTGCCACTGGGGCTCCTGCGTCTCTTTTACAAAGCCCAGCAGATCCTCTTCATAGAGCGCTAGCTCACGATTGTAGTTTTCAGATCTGCCCAGCTGCCAGCCATTGGCGAGCAACTGACGGATCATCTCGTTTTGGAAGGTGAGTTCGTTGGCTTTGTCCATCGGCTACTCTTTATCTCACCCTACAGTGACACAACATATTACTTATAACTCTCTTTACGGTGTAGCACTCTACCCACTTGAACC
>DUYW01000133.1 GCA_013349825.1 Gammaproteobacteria bacterium
TTCATAAAAAACGCATCCAGTCTGGAGATGGTACCCAAAGAGTTCACTGGAAACAGTGCGCTGGAGCAGGCCTTTGATTCAGCACAGATGTATAACTGGAACCGGGAAGAGATGGATGTATATGACTATATGCATCTGAAGGCGTGGGATGAGGTAAATGCTATTGATACAGCGGTGAAGAAGGCTATTAAAAAGACAACAGAGGTCGTGGCAAAGAGAGCAAAGCAGGAAGGGATAGAGCAGGGGATAGAGCAAGAGCAGAGATTAAGCAAAAAGCAAAGAGAGCAAGATAAGATAGAAACCGCCAAAAATGCCATCAGTCAGGGGTTAGAGAACCAAACAATCACCGCAATTACAGGGCTATCCATTGAAGAGATTGAGAAGCTGAGATAGGTTTTTCTGGGGGGCGCTGGATGCGGGGTGGAATGATATTGGTAGCTGGTCGGCTCTGTGGGAGATCGATGAAAAGGACGGTAACGGCAATGCCACGAAAGGAGATATCCTGCTCTACGATACTTGGAGTAGTCTGGTCCATGCAGAGGGGCTGCGTATTGCAAGGGGAAATTCTTGCCCTATCACCGTGAAGCTACTAGAATTAAAGATATGAGTCTTGCAGAAGAAGATATCCAGTACATTAAAGAGCATATTCCTCAATGGCTTGCGGGGCAGAGCTTGGCTTCTCCTCCCGTGGTTTACGAGCTGGAGCTGAGAGAGCGCACTATACGTGTAGAGGAAGAGCTAAAGCATCAAAGAGAATTGATGCAGCAGGGTTTTCAGCAGATGGATAAACGTTTCGAGGCAATGCAGCAGCAGATGGATAAACGTTTCGAGGCGATGCAGCAGCAGATGGATAAACGCTTCGAACAGATAGGCAAGCGCTTTGAGCAGGTAGATAAGCACTTTGAGCAGGTAGATAAGCGCTTTGCAGAAAGTCTGCAGCACAGCGATAAAATTGCGGGCCGTCATGATCGTATGCAGTGGCTAATTTTCATTACCATGATAGGTTACTTCTTTAAAGAGCAGATCGTCCCATTGTTGGGTTGAAGATTAAGGCCTCCAGCCCCCTCAATATAAATTCGAAGTCAGGCATTTACACATGGCTTATTCAGAGGTTCCTTAAATATTGTGTTTCTCAATTTTCTGGATTTTGTGAGTCACCGTTGGGCTCTGTTAACGGTGCTGCTGCTTATATTGATCACGCTGTTATCACTGGCACCACTGCCACAGTTACCGACTGTACCGGGTACAGATAAGACGCATCACCTCATCGCTTATGCCGCATTGATATTCCCTACGGCACTGCGGAAACCCAATTTATGGAAATGGATAGCCCTGTTTTTTATTCTCTACAGTGGTGCTATCGAACTGGTGCAGCCATTTGTGAATCGTTATGGTGAATGGTTGGATCTGTTGGCCAACAGTGGCGGCATTCTATGTGGATGGCTGTTGGCGGAATTAGCTAATCGTCATACTGAGTCTGCATAACCCTAAAATCCTCAGTTGAATCACGAAAGTCCACGCAGGGTCTTAATGCACATTAATCTCTTACGTGTCTTTTTCGCGCTCAACTGAGGATTATGGATAATTGACTCTGAAATATTGAAACCTTTCTGAGTTGATACTCTAAACCCTAAATTTATATTAAGTAATAAATGCAAATAACACCTGTTTTATTCTCCCTGTTTTGTGCCGCTGTAGTCGTTTTCTCAGCACGGTACCTGGCGCCAATTCTTGGGTTGTTGGACCATCCCTCTGTAAGAAAACAGCATGTTGGATCGGTTCCACTGATGGGTGGAATTGCACTGTTTATCGGTGCGTGGATGGGGCTGCTGATTGCATTCGGTTCCATTGAGTTACTGATCGCCCCATTTTCAGCCAGTTTAATGGTCTCGTTTCCTAGTTGAGTTGGTCGCGGTCTCAATTATGGTGGTGGGGGCAGAGATTGCCCTGACCAATTTAGGCGATCTGTTTGGCTGGGGTAATATCCAGCTGGGCTGGTTTGCCTTTCCCTTTACCTTGATTGCAGTGATTGGTGCGATCAATGCGCTTAATATGGTGGATGGTGTCGATGGGCTGGCCGGTAGCCTCAGCTTGATTGCGTTGATTAGTATGGGGCTGTTGGCATGGCAGGGAGGAAGAGCGTTAGAGGCGTGGACGGCGCTACTGTTTTCGGTCTCGATTATCCCTTATCTGCTCTGTAATTTGAGTGTCTGTGGTCGTAAGCGGCGTATTTTTTTGGGGGATGGGGGCAGTATGGTGCTGGGCTTTGTGATTGCCTGGTTGGCGATTGCACTCTCTCAACCTGAGGTTGGTACGGCTCGGCAGGCAGTTTTTGCACCGGTCACCGCTTTGTGGTTGTTTGCGGTGCCACTGGTAGATACGGTTGCGATTATGGTGCGGCGGTTGATCAAGGGACAGTCCCCCTTCCTGCCGGATCGTGACCATCTGCACCATATTGTGTTGCGTATGGGCTATCGAGATCGTCATGCGCTGCTCTTTATTATTTTGGCGGCGCTGGTGTTGGCGGGTGCCGGTCTGTGGATGGAATTTGCAGGAGTGGCGGAGTCGCTCCGCTTTATGCTCTTCCTCGGTTTTGCTCTGCTCTATATGGTGCTGTTACAGTATATCTGGCGGGTTATTCGGGGCGTGCGTACCGCTGTGCGCTCGATGAGGTATGTTGTCTGGAAGTTGTTGCTACCACTGGCTTCACTCTCTCGCTTGACTAAGCAAGGCGTGCTCTTTGTGGCGGATGGAACCTCTGTATACCTTTCGTTGGCCATTGCGCTACAGCTTCATTATGGGGAGTGGGATACGGTTGCACGTTTCTTTGAGGGGCCGTTGTCGCTAGGATTGTGGACAGCGCCACTGTTGGCATTCCCTGTTTTTGGCTGGTTTGGGCTGTATCGTTCGATTATTCGTTACTTTGGCTCCCGGGCGCTCTGGTCTGTGACCGGGGCGGTCATGCTTTATGGGCTGCTCTATGCGGCGGGGTGGCTGCTCTTCTCATCCAGTGGTGTAGCGGATGGGCAGGTGCTGTTGCCAGGAACAGTACTACTACTCCATGTGCTGATGTTGCTGCTGATGATTGGCGGGGCAAGGATGGTGGCGCGTAAATTACTGCAGCTACAGTGGGGAGGATTGGGGTTAGAGAGCGCACAGCGTCGTGTGTTGATTATTGGTGCTGGAGATGCCGGCTGCCAGTTGGCTAGTGGGCTGCACCAAGCAGGTGGATATCAGTTGGTCGGTTTTGTGGATGATAACCGGGATCGGGAGGGGCGTTTACTTTCTGGTTTGCCGGTGATCGCCTCGTCAGCACTGGAGCAGTTTATTGATCAGCATGAGGTGACCGATGTGTTGCTGGCAACGGAAGAACTGGATGGGATCAATGGACAGCTAGAACGTAACCAGCTGCTGCAACGTTTAAGAGGGTTACAGGTGCGGGTACGAGAGGTGCCACAAATAGAGGCATTGGTTTCAGGAAAGATTGGGCTGGAGGATGTAAAAGAGCTGAATGTGGCTGATCTGTTGCAGCGACAACCAGTTTGGTTAGATGTGGTGCAGGTTGAGCAGCAGGTTAGTGGAAAAACAATGTTGGTCTGTGGCGCGGGGAGCTTGGTGGGGCAGTCACTCTGTCAGGAGATCATCAACTATCGGCCCAAGCTGCTACTGCTATATGAGCAGGATGATAAGGCACTCAACCAACTGCATCAACTGTTGCTGCTTAAACTCAAGAGGCTGGAGCAAGCTTATCTTCAACAGGTAGGGGAGCAGGATCAGTTGATTAATGCACATAGTAGCAGCGCTGGGAAGAGTGCTATGCGCGGGGTGCGTCTGCTACCACGCATCGTACCGTTACTGGGATCACTGCGAGACCAGCAGCGGGTGACAGAAATTGTAACGACCTGGCGTCCACAAATTCTCTTTTATGCCGAAGAGAGTCATGATGAACTGCTGATGGAGCAGAACCTGGTAGAAGGGGTGAAGGGGAGCTT
>DUYW01000232.1 GCA_013349825.1 Gammaproteobacteria bacterium
ACAAGAGCAAGTGTAGCAATAATTTTTTTCATGATCGTTTCCTTTAAAATTTAATGAATCTTGGATGTTTGGGGTGACTCTTACCCCTTAACAACTGAGCGCATTATAAATGTGCATGAGCAGAATATCTACCTCAAAACAGGGCTATTCTGATCAAGATAGATGATTAATTGAATGACACTTCTCTCAAAGATCTTGCAAGATCCAGAGAGAAGCGGTCTCTTGTAGTTTGAACACAAACAGGAGACCCATACAGTGTGCCATGACCTTCACTCAGACCCAGTTTTTTACCATGCCCTATTCGATCTGGATCAGGAAATTAGTGATCTGACACAATCACAAGGTTGTATTTTCTGCGGTGAAACCTTACACGTATCTAATTATGAGAGGAGGCCTCGAGGTGCATTTGTCAATCTCTCCGAGCCACAACTGAAGCATAAGTACAGCTTTCGTTTTAGCTTCTGCTGTAGTCAAGATGGGTGTCGAAGGCGAGTCACCCCGCCGACGGTCCGCTTTCTAGGTCGCAAGGTCTACCTTGGGTTCATCATTGTACTGGTCTGCGCGCTAAAACATGGTCTGACACCACGAAGAGCCCTGTTGTTATGTGGAGAGTTCAATATCCCCCGGCAGACAATCACCCGTTGGCGCCGCTTCTGGTGTCATCAGCTCACACAGATGCCTTTCTGGAAAAAGGCACAGGGAACTCATGCCGTCGCCATCCAGAAAGAGGAGCTTCCAGGGGAGTTACTAGGGCGGTTCACAGGGGGATTGTCTGAGCGTCTGCAGCAGCTATTAAAGAATATCTCTCCAGTCACCTGTACGCAGCAACGCCACTTTTTAGATCTCAATCTTCATCATTGAGCAGATTGAGCAGGCCACATAGGATTCCCGCAGAAGATCGACCCTGACCACAATCATTGCCCCATACACTCTCTTCATCTTGTTCAAACAGAGAAAAGGAGTGTAGTGAGAAAATGAAATACCCCCCATCAAATGCCATGGCTCATGCCGCCCAGAAGAGAGTCTCGGCTGCCGATCCGTGGGCCCATCTGCGATTTGCCATTATTGGCCCGCTACTGGCGGCCCCACCAGAGAAGGGAGAGCTCTCCATAGAGATTCATGCACTTGCAAAAAAGTGTTGGAACCATCCGCTGCAGGGTACCCCCCTCTACTTCAGTGCATCTACCCTGTTCCGTTGGTACTATGCTGCCCGCAACAGTGACACCCCTATCACTGCACTGGGTCGTTCCAGGCGAGAGGATGCAGGCAGAAGTCGTACACTCTCCGTGATCTGGATGGAGAAGATCAAAACACAGCACAGAGAGAACCCCCAGTGGAGCGTACAACTCCACTACGACAACCTGTTATCGATCTACAAGAGTGAGGACAACAAAGGTCAGCCGACTCTTGAAAAGCTCCCCTCATACAGCACGGTACGACGTTACATGAAGTCCCACGGTCTGCATCGTCGCTCTCTACCCAAAAGAAGGACGGCAGGCGCACAACAGGCGGCAGAGCGGCTAGAAAACCTTGAGGTACGCAGCTATGAGGCCGATTATGCCTTCAGCCTCTGGCATCTTGATTTTCACCATGGGTCCCTCAAGATTGTCACCCCTCAGGGGGAGTGGGTCACCCCTATCCTGCTGGGAGTTATCGATGACCACTCCCGCCTGATCTGTCACCTGCAGTGGTATCTGGGAGAGACCACCGAGATGCTGACCCATGGATTGAGCCAGGCCTTTCAGAAGCGTGGACTGCCTCGTGCATTGATGACAGATAATGGTGCCGCGATGACCTCTGATGAGTTTTGTGAAGGGCTGATGCGGATGAGCATTATCCATGAGACCACGCTCCCATACTCCCCCTACCAGAATGCCAAACAGGAGAGCTTCTGGGCTACCCTGGAGGGACGACTGATGGCGATGCTGGGCAATGTCGAAAACATGACCCTGGAGTTTCTCAACGAGGCCACGCTAGCCTGGGTCGAGGGAGATTACCACCGTACCACCCACCAAGAGATCAAAAGCACCCCGATGGAGCGCTATCTCGACTCATTGGAGTCCACTCACACCAAAATCAGACGTGACTCTCCCACAACCGAGCAACTCAAACAGCACTTCTGCAAGAGTGAGAGCCGCAAGCAGCGGCGTAGTGATGGCACCTTGACCGTTTCAGGCAAACGCTTCGAGGTTCCCGGCCGCTACCACCATCTGGAAAAGGTCTCAATCCGTTATGCACGCTGGGATCTCAGCCAGATTCAACTGGTGGACCCGCATAATGGATCCTTTCTCTGCTGGCTCTACCCACTGGACAAGTCAGCCAATGCCAATGGAGAGCGGCGTGCTCGCTCCCATCCACCTGATGCACAGAGCAATACAGACCATAGCCCCGCAGATCCACTCCCCCCATTGATGCGTCAACTACTGGAGGAGCATGCCGCAACAGGACACCCCCCGGCCTACCTCCCTTTCAACCCAACCGTCACAAATGAAAAGAAGAGTAAAAAGGAGAAGAGCAATGGATAGAAGACAGATGGCACTATTTTCACTGAAGTGGAACCCCTTTATCAATGAGGTACCGACCGAGGGGCTCTTTATCTCCCCCAGAACAGAGCTCTTCTGTAGCCGTATTGAGAGAGGGCTAATTTTGGAGGGAGGGTTTGCGTTGATCACGGGTGAACCCGGCAGTGGCAAGAGTGTGACCCTGCGTATTCTGGCACAACGACTCCAATCCATACCCGATCTTAAGGTGGGCGCGCTCTCCCATCCCAGCTCTAACCTCGCAGACTTCTATCGAGAGATGGGGGACCTATTTGAGGTAGAGCTACGTCCACACAACCGCTGGGGAGGATTCAAGGTACTGCGAGAGCGCTGGCAGTCCCATATGGAAGGGGCTCTGGTGCGCCCGGTACTATTGATTGATGAGGCCCAAGAGATGCACCCCCAGGTCCTCAACGAGCTACGTCTACTCACCAGCAAAGAGTTTGACTCCCGTACCCTGCTGACCATCATTTTTGCCGGTGATGGACGTTTTCCAGAGAAGCTGCGCCGAGATGACCTGCTGCCACTGGGGAGCCGAATCCGTACTCGCCTTACACTGGAGCATGCCTCAAGAGAGGAGCTGGTGGAGACACTGAATCAACTGCAGAAAAGAGCGGGGAATCCATCACTGATGACCGCGGGTTTGATGCAGACCCTCAGTGACCATGCCATTGGAAACTACCGGGTACTGACCACCATGGCCGCAGAGCTACTACATCTGGCAACAGAGAAAGAGGTGGCGCAGATGGATGAGTCTCTCTACCTGGAGGCATTCACCACACCACCCGCCATACAGCCCATCCGCTGACAGAGGAGACGAAAATGAGAGAAGAGAATTCACAGCAGGAGAGTTGTGGAAGTGAAAACCAATCGACAAGACCATCAGAGAACAGCTGGCAAGAGCATATCCTTGCACTCATGCTCTATGACCCACCTAAACTGAAGGGAGAGATGGCGGCACAGCTAATCTATTTTTTTCGAGAACTACTGGAGTCGCTTGAACGGCATTACGTCATGGAGATCAAGGAGTATGAAAAACAGCAGAACCAACTTGATCTGAAGCTTCCGTTTTACTGCGGAAAACGATGATGTAGTCTCGTCTTGCTCAACAAAAAATCGATGGCTGGAATCAACTAGACTCCAGCCATTTCAGCTTCTGGGGTTTATCACTGATTGTGGATATGGATGTACTGTTTATCGTGATCATGCTCAGACCANNNAGGNTCAAAATTGCGTCTCAACTGCTTGATCTTATCGACATTGAGGGGAAGACCGTTACCATGGATGCACTGCTGACCCAACGCAGTA
>DUYW01000177.1 GCA_013349825.1 Gammaproteobacteria bacterium
CATCTGCTGAAAACAGGATCCCCTATCTACCAGATTTGCTGAGTGGAAAAGTCTGCCTGCTGAAAGCGTAACTGCATGGGGTTATTGAGAAGTTACAAGCACAGTGCTCCTGCTATAAGTATAGGTCACCGTTTGGATTTGGCTGTATTTTGTGGGTAATCAGGAAAGTTGTTGGATTACTCTTATTAATAGATATATAATACCCCTATTATATATATAAATAGGCGTATGGTAATAACCTGATATAGCCACGATAAAAAACAATAATTAATGACTTTTCAAGCACGCCTTGTTATCTCAATTAGTGGAATTCTAATTCTGGCTTTTGTGGCGCTTGAGTATGGAACCTACCACTACGCCATTGCCGATGGAAAGGAGAAACTCATGCAGCGGGCAGGGGATGTTCGCGGGATCTTGATGTCACTACGCCGTATCTACCAACATCAGTTCATCTATAGTGGTATTGACCTTACTGAAAAGACGGTAGGGTTTCTGCCCGCCTACTCCATCACCAGAATCTCTAAAGATTTCTCCAATTGGAGTGACAGTGGCATGAGCTTTAACAACGTTTCTGACAGGCCACGCAACCCTAGTCAACAGGCGGACGCTATTGAACTCGAAACGATGCGCTATTTCAGACAGAATCAGGAGGAAAAAATACGCTTTGTCCCATTTGATAACGAGTCAGGGCAGCCCTACTATCTCTATGCACGTCCAATATGGATTGAGGAGTTTTGCCTGAAATGTCATGGTAAGCGTAGTGAGGCGCCAGAGACTATTCGTAAGCTTTACAGTACCGCTTATGACTACAAATTGGGCGACCTACGGGGGATTCTCAGCATAAAATTACCGGCTGCAGCCATCCAGAAACAGGCTGTCGATCATTTATGGTACAATATGAGATACCATCTTGGGGTACTGTTTGTCCTGATATTGAGTACCTTTTTTCTGGTACGGTACTATCTTTCTCGCCCACTGCAACAAATTACATCGGCGATGGAGAGTGTCTCAAATGACAAATTCAGACATGACCTTGTTGTGCTTTCTGGGGAGTTTGCCGAACCTTCTCGAATCTTCAATCAGATGGCTCGAACCATCATCACACAAAAAACAGACTTGCAGGAGATGCTCAACTCTCTGGATCAGAAGGTCAAACAGAGAACCAGCGAGCTGGATTCAAAAGTTACTGAGTTAACTATAACCCGCAGTGAGTTGATTGCGTCTGAAAAGATGGCCTCACTGGGGCGACTGGTAGCCGGTTTTGCACATGAGGTCAATACGCCGATTGGGGTTGCGGTAAGTGCGGTCTCCTCCCTAGATGAGAATGCCCGCACCATTAAACAACTATTAACCCGGGATGAGGTCACTGAAGAGGAGCTATTGGCCGTCATTGAGCCCATGACAGAGGCATCCGCTCTTATCCAGTCCAACCTACAGAGGGCGGCCGGCCTGATAACCAGCTTTAAACGTACCGCTATTGATCAGAGTGTTGAACATTCTCATCTGTTTAATGTTGCCGAGGGGATCGAGGATCTCATCCATAGTCTGCATAATCAATTCAAACATACCTCGATCAAGATCCATGTAGAGTGTGAGGAAAATCTCACACTCTATAGTAATCAAGGGGTATTGGATCAACTGCTCACTAACCTGTTGCTCAATAGCCTGGTTCATGGTTTCCATCATGGAGAGGATGAGGGTACGATTCAGATCGTTGCCAGAAAGCTGAAAGAGAACTTTTATCTGGAGTACAGTGACGATGGAAAAGGGATCGACACGGCCCATTTAGACCAAATATTTGAGCCGTTTTTTACCACTTCTCGACAGCATGGAGGTTCCGGTCTGGGGCTATATATCTGCTATAACCTAGTCACAACTCAGCTCAAGGGCACCATCCAGTGTGACAATCTCTCCGACCAGGGCACCCGTTTCATCATACAATTTCCGATTCAGCATCAAGACTAAAATCAGGATAATAGCCAATGAAAATTATCCGGAAACAGCAGGCCTCTAACCACCCTGGGATAGCAATACCCAAGAATGAAGAGGGAAATTCCTGGAAATTGCTGGTTGTTGATGATGAGCCCGATATTCGGGCGATCACCCGTCTGGGATTGAGAAATTTTCAATTTATGGGGCGGAGTATCCAATTTATCGAGGCAGATTGTGCAGAAAGCGCAAAACAGCTACTTGAAGAAGAGAACAATATTGCTGCGGCACTGATTGACGTAGTCATGGAGAGTGATGATGCCGGCCTGAAACTGATTGACTATATTCGCAATGACCGTGATAACCGCATGATTCGACTTATTGTCCGTACTGGGCAACCTGGTGCTGCACCTGAGCGGGAGGTTGTGGATCGTTATGATATTGATGACTATAAAGACAAGACTGAATTAACCGAGCAGAAACTTTATACCACGGTACGCACTGCCCTTAAAGGTTATCATGACCTCTGTGTTATCGAGGGCAACCGACAAGGGCTGAGTAAAATTCTGGATAGCACACCGAAACTCTACCACCACCACTCTCTACACCAATTCTTTGATGGTGTACTCACCCAGCTTATTGGTCTCTGTGGTCTTGGCGGTAGCGGGTTGATTACTACAGTTATTGGTGGAGCCATCATCTCTTCCAAAGATGATGACGCTAATGCTATAGCAACCATTCAATCCTGTCAGGGCTCCTTTGCAAATAATAACGAGGAGCAAAAGGAGATATTAGAGCAGTGCAAAAAACTATTACTGTATGGGGTTCCCGTCGAAAATACTCCTGATAATATTCATATATTTCCTCTAGAGTTCAATAAACAACAATTGGGCCTTATCTGCTTGGATTACAGCGCCCCATTGAGTAAGGAAGATCAGGATTTGGTGCACATTATGGTCAATCAGAGTGCCTCCGCTCTTAAGACTTTGCTGCTTCACAGTGATCTACGCACCTCCTATCAAGAGACGGTTAACATGTTGGCGGTTGCTGCGGAATTTCGGGATAAAGATACTGGAGAACATATCAACCGAGTTCAACACTCTACCATCAAGGTTGCAGAGAGGCTGGGGCTCTCCAATAAAGAGGCAAAATCATATGGATTTTCCAGCCTGTTACACGATATTGGAAAAGTGGCTATCCCGGATGCTATCCTCCAAAAACCGGATAAACTCACCCATAATGAGTTTGAGGTGATGAAACAACACACTCAGATCGGGTTAGAAATCCTCGAAATGAGTAGTAGCTACAAACTTGCCAGCCAGATCACCCAAAGCCACCATGAACGCTGGGATGGCAATGGTTACCCTGACGGGCTGAAAGGGGAGGAGATCCCTCTTGCCGCACGCATTGTCGCCGTAACCGATGTTTTTGATGCACTTACAAATAATAGAATCTATAAACCGGCATGGAGCGAGGAAGATGCACTGGATGAACTGAAACGAGGTGCCGGATCACAGTTTGATCCCGCAGTAGTGGATGCTTTTACTGCTATCCATGCAGAGGGATTACTCTCACCTCCTGATCACTGTCAGCACTGAAGAAAAAGCGACTTAGCTATGAAATACTACGCAGCTGTTTATTATCTGCACACAAGTCGTATCCAGAGCACCACTGAGGCTCATGGTAGCGTCAACCAATTAAGCTACACAGGAGAGTCTTCAAATCATTGGTGTTACGCCGTTAGTGAGGCAGACTTAAATGAATCTGAAGCTACTGTGCGTGATTGTAGGCGTGAAGAAAATGCCAGAAAAACTTTCAAGATTGTAAAAGCATACGAGTCTGATACTAAGGAACCTCTGAATAAGTCATGTGTAAATGCCTAACGCCCATAGCGCCCAATATCTTCGTT
>DUYW01000249.1 GCA_013349825.1 Gammaproteobacteria bacterium
TTAGCCATTTATATGGCGGATTAAAATTTATATACCATCCCAAATGACAAATAATCCACATCATCACCATCAAAATCAAATCGTTCAAATTCACCTCTAACTGATAAACTTTTATTTACGGCAACATTCATTCCTATACCATAAAACATATCAGTTCCATCGTCATCCAATGAAGCGTTTCCAGCAGAAGAACTTATTGATGATTTCGCATCCCAATTATGTATACCTGCTTTAAAAAATGGATTTATCATTTCTGAAACAGGCAACTTAACAAGAGCTGATAAACCTATACTCTTACCTTCCAAACTTACATTCACGCTATTTGCTGTAAATTGGTATGCTGTACCTTCATATGTAAATTGATCTCCATTATTACCTTTTAATGTAGCTTCTCCCAAGTTTACATAGTGACCTTCAACTGATACTATTTTATTTATGTCGTATCCAGCATAAATTTTTAGTCCGTGATCTTTTTCATCAAGAGTTGCCGTTCCTGTGAGACCAGACACCCCCGTATCAATTTCACTATTTCCATAGTTTGCTCCAATGTAAAACCTAGTTTCTTCAGCTTGAACTGATGTTAAACCTAAAGATGTTACTGCAATTATGGATACCATAATAATTTTATGCTTCATGATTTACTTCTCCACACACCCTTAAAAAAATAATACTAGCCACCGGGCGTTAAAAAATGGCTAACAGTTAACTATACAGAATTATCAATTATTGAACTATACGGATTCTGTATAGTTCAATAATTACTACCGTTCTTAGATCGTGACTAAATAGTTTATTCCTTTTCATATCAGTCATCATGACATTATCAGTATGGTGATGCAATTTGAAAAATGTAACAAATTGTAACAGTGCGATTGACTGCATCTGACTGTGATCGTGAGACAAATGATCTCTCTAAAAAACTAAATGACCTGATCAGTGAGAGTAGTAGTGGATTGTAGCGGTGTTGAGGTTGCGTTAGGTGGCACCGAGTGGAGCAAGAAATAGTGTATCTTGAATAGTACGAGTGTGGTGGGGTGGGGAGTTCCCCTGAAACCTACCCTCCAGTCATATTCATAAAGCGCACAACCTGTTTATCGTCGTTGAACTCATGACGTTCTGGTTTAAGCGTGAGGGCATAGTGGATGGCATCAATTAGTTCATCATCGCTGGCACCACCCCGAAGCAGTGGACGTAGCTCAAACTTCTCCTCCTGACCGAGGCACATATAGAGCGTGCCATCGCTTGAGAGGCGTATCCGGTTACAGGTTTCACAAAAATGTTGAGAGATCGGGGTGATAAAGCCGAAATGGAGGTCGGTATTCTTGACTTTAAAGTATCGTGCCGGGCCACCTCCGGCCATCACGCTGGGGATCAACTCAAAGCGCTCTTCGAGCTGTTTGCGAATCACCTCTAGGTCCAGGTAGTGAGAATCTTTGGCCCTGCAGCCGGTATCTCCTACGGGCATGGTTTCGATAAAGCGGAGGGTGAAGCCGTGTTCAATACAGAACTCAACCATATCTCCCAGTTCATCATCATTGACCCCTTTCATCGCGACCGCATTGATCTTGATGGGGGCAAAACCGACCTCTTTGGCGGCCATCAAGCCATCCAGTACCTTGCTCAGCTTGCCGCCAGTAATTTTGCGGAACTTTTCGGGATTGAGGCTATCGAGACTGACATTGATGCGACTGACACCCGCATCTTTCAGTGGTTGGGCGAATTTTGCCATACTCACGCAGTTGGTACTGAGGGAGAGGTCATCAATGCCTTCCAGTCGGGAAAGACGCTGTGTGATCTCTGTAATCCCCTTGCGCACCAGAGGTTCACCACCGGTGAGACGGATACGGCTTACTCCAAGTTGACCAAAAATGCGCACAACCCGTTCGATTTCATCGATGGTGAGCCAGTCATCCGGGGCTTCGTAATCATCAAACCCTTGAGGCATGCAGTAGACGCAGCGCAGGTCGCAACGATCTGTGACAGAGAGACGTAGATAGTCAATTTTTCTGCCAAATGGATCTCTTAATTCAGGTTGTATCATTGTGACTGGGTACGCTAAGTGTTCGTGATGGGTCAATGTTTATTTTTAATGGTGCTCTTTATCGTCTTTTTGGTTGTATATGTCAACCGGTAGCGTATTGATTGATGTTGAAATGGAGGTAGGCAGGTTGGTTGTTTGATATAAGTCACAAATCTCCGGACAAGCTTCTAGTGGGTAATAGAGTGGCGCTCTGGCAAGGATGTGAGAAAATGGTGTTCAACCCAAAAATGGAGCTGTTGTGAGTAATCAGACTATTGCCTATCCTATAGAGGAGCGTCTCTATCTTAGTATCACGGACCGCTGTACGCTGGTGTGTGAGTTCTGCCCCAAGACACAAGGGACCATGCAGGTGCACGAGTTTGATCTGACGATTGATCACCGCCCGGAGTATGAGGAGATTATTGCTGCCATCGGTGACCCGTCCGCCTATCAAGAGGTGGTCTTCTGTGGTTTTGGGGAGCCGACCTTAAGGCTTAAGCTGCTGTTGCAGGTTGCGCAGTGGATTAAACAGCGGGGCGGGATGACACGTATCAATACCGATGGATTGGCCAACTTGGTACACAAGCGTAATGTTGTTCCAGAGATGGTCGGGCTGATCGATACCCTTTCAGTATCGATGAATGGGCAGAATGAGGCGGTCTATAATCAACATTGTCAGCCGCAATTAGAGGGAGCATTTTCTGCAATGGTTGAGTTTTTGAAGGCAGCCTCAGGTGTAATCCCATCGGTAACAGCAACTGCAATTGAGGGGCTGGAAGGGGTTGATATCGATGCTTGTAAAGCGCAGGCTGATGCGTGTGGTGTGGCATTCCGTAAAAGGTCACTCGATATTGTAGGGTAATGGGTCGTAGGTATAGGAGTTTTGTTACATATGTTATATTTCATGCTGGTTGAGTTGGGTGGGAGGCATAAATAGGGATGGCTATAGAGATACAATATCAGTTTGATTTCGGTAATGAGCGTATCGAGCGTTTTGACCTTCAGTTTGATGATAGAAATTTCTTTCTACAAACCAGCTCACTTGAGTCTGATCCTGAACCCTGGATGAAGCTCACGTTTCATCAATGTGAAGGGTGTTCATTGAATGAGTCAGCAACCCCTTACTGCCCTGTTGCACTTAACCTGGCGGGTCTGGTCGCACCGTTTAAAGAGGATTTTTCCCACGCACGGGTAGAGACTATCGTCACCATGCGTGAGCGTCAGATTGTTAAGCAGACCGATCTTCAGAACTCTTTAAAGTCGATGATGGGCCTAGTGATGGCCACCAGCGGTTGTCCGATACTGGATAAATTTCGTCCAATGGCCTACACCCATCAGCCCTTTGCGAGTATGGAAGAGACCTTTTTTCGTGTAGTTTCAGGCTATTTTTTGGCCCAATTGGTGCGTCTTCAGCATGGAGAAGAGCACTCCTTTGATCTGGCGGGCTTGCGGAAGATCTACAGTGATATTAACCATATCAATATCGCATTTACTGATCGTCTGCGTGGTATGGGTGGAAAGGATGCGAATCTCAACGCATTGGTGAGTCTCGATATTTTTGCCCAGATGGGAGGTTTTGCCATTGATGATCAGTGGCTGAAGCAGCTGGGTCCACTCTTTTCAGGCTATATCGAGCAGCTGGAAAATCCTGAATAGACCAATCGCGATAGCGAGTACTGGATTTTTACAGGCAGGACTTTTAAGGGTTTCCTTAGGGAACCTCTGAATAAGTCATGTGTAAATGCCTAACGCCCATAGCGCCCAATATCTTCGTTGCTCGACCTCGTTCCTCGGTTGAAAACCTTGC
>DUYW01000239.1 GCA_013349825.1 Gammaproteobacteria bacterium
AAATCCAGTAGTGAGTAGACAGAGACGTCTAGCTCTCTGCTGATGGTCATTAGACTGTTACGCTCATTCTTACCCGCAATCAGTATGCCGGTGGAGAAGAGCGCTTTCTGTAGGGCGGGGGAGGGGATCTGCCCGACATACTGGTTGGCTAGAATCAGATGGAGTCCATACTTCCTGAGTTGAGTCAGTGCCTTCTCGATGTCCTCAGAGAGGAAGTTCTGGAACTCATCGATAAAGAGATAGGTGGGTACGCGAAACTCCTGCGGGATATTGCTTCTCTGGAAGGCGATGATACGCAGCATCCCAACAATGAATCTCCCATAGGACTGTACGCTATCACTCCCGGACTCTCATAGAGAGAGCTTGAAGAGGATGATCTTCTTCTGGTTGATCAGTTGTTTCAGCTTGAGGCTGGTGCTTGTAGAGATCAGGTTCTGGAATACGGGCTCATTCAGCAGCACCTGCATACGGGTGTATAGCCCATGCTTGGTGGCAGAGTACATCTTGCTATGGAACTTAGTTTGAAACAGTGTGCGGTGCTGTGGGTTGGGTGATTGTGCGCCCAGCGCCACCAGATCATCGTTACTGTTGTCATCCATAAAGCGTTGTAGGTCTGAGAAATCACTGTTGGGCCTTCTCAGTAGCGTGGCGATACAGGGGCTCAGAATGGAGCTCATCTGGTTGGTGGTGTTGGCATCNTGCAGCAGCACCTCAAAGATACTTCTCAGCTCCTGNGTCATCAGNGCGATGTTCCTCTCACTGCGNTCTGCAATCTCAAAGGGGTTGATGCTCGGAGTGTAGTCAGCATGAAGAGAGGGGTCGATATAGACCACACGGTTGGAGATATGGCGTTTCGCCATCGGTTTCATTCTGGCAATCTCTTCAACTAGATCTCCGTGGGGGTCGATCACAATGACACTGCTCTTGGGTTCTTTCTGAATCAGCTCACGGTAGAGCAGTACCTTAATCAGTTCACTCTTCCCGCTACCGGAAGAGGCGACTAGATAGCCATGCCTCTTGAAGGCGTAGAGTGGAATGAGCTTCCTCATCTTGAAGTAGAAGCGGTAGAGATAGTAGAGCTGGAATGGGCGTTTGATCAGATCTATGAAACCGACAAGGCAGTTCCATGCTGATCTCAGTTTTCATCTTTTCATGGGATAGAAAATTAGGGGATATTTTTGTTTGGGTTTTCGCTGTTTTGTGGCCGCTTCTGAAGAGCAGCCAACTTTGGCAACAGTGAGCCATTACTCAGGGCAGTTGATGTTCAACTCTCCAGTCACCTGATCATCAAGGGGCTTGGGTAGATGGGAGTCATAGATTCATCGAGTGAGGATAGAGGTCATCTTCACAATGGCGTTGATTTGATCTGGGGTTAGTTCCACTAAGTCGTAGTAGACCTTCAGGTGGTCGGTTCCAGAGGTGCTCGGGCCAGTGGCTTTGTCTCAATAGTCGAAGACATCGACCTGGATAGTGGTCATGTAGGTCGGGGCGGACATGGGGGAAGGGGTTAGGGGATAAGCAGCTCATTAAATGAGCCGTACATCTATTATACTGACTTATAATAAAAAGTCAAGTTAATGTAATGATTTCAATGGCTTGTTGTTGTGTTTGTGGCTATTTATTGGCTTGAGCCAGTTGAAATATGGCTGGCCCAGCTGATGGAAAGTAGTTTGTTCAAAATAATTGAACAATGATCTGATTCAAGCGACAAAATATGTCGTTGGGTATTGGTAGAATGACTACAATATTTGGTAATCATTGCGGGCCTGTAATAATTACTAATTGATGGAAAGCTCTGGCATGATAGACACTCATAAACATACCAGTCCGTATCGCAACCCACAGGTATTTTCTGTCTTTGGGTGTGATGAATTATTGATTTTGAGGTAGGGGTGATAGAGGTAGAGCCGATGTCTAGAGCATTTTTCGAACACCCAATCCTAAATTCACCTTACGAGTATCCCGGCCAGCACTGGGAGCTTGATGATTCAGGGCAGCCAACACAGAAAGTAGTTAGCAAGCGCCGTAGTGCGGAATTTATTACTCCAATTCCCAAGCCAAAGAAGCAGAAAGGGGCTGCAAAGCAAGCCGACTTGGTATTTGATGAGGGAAAAGGACTCTCTTCAGAAGAGCAGCAATATGACCATACCACAGTTATCAATACGCTTCGTCTGGAGGTTGATAAATGGAGAGAAATCCCCAATCCAGCTGACTGGAGAGTTACACCTGAGACCCAGCGATTACTACTGCACTGGAGACATCATGATTTTGCTGCAATTCGCCCATTCTTTTGTCAGGTAGAGGCAGTTGAAACAGCGATCTGGCTCACTGAAGTTGCCCCCAAGTTGGGCAAGGCAGGTAAGCGGTTTGTAGACCATTTGGATAAAGCCAATAACGAAGCCAACCGTGATCTTATGCGTCTGGCACTGAAGCTGGCAACGGGGGCAGGCAAGACCACCGTGATGGCGATGTTGATTGCCTGGCAGACGATCAATGCGGTGCGCACGCCGAACAGCAAGAAGTTCACTCGTGGTTTTCTGCTAGTAGCACCTGGGATCACCATTCGAGACCGCTTGCGTGTATTACTTCCGAATGATCCAGATAGCTATTACAAGAATCGTGAGCTTGTCCCAAGCGATATGATGGAGGAGTTGAATAAAGCTAAGATCGTGATTACCAATTACCACGCCTTCAAACAGAGAGAACGGATTGAACTCTCGAAAGGTGGGCGCAGACTCCTGCAGGGGCGTGGTGGCTCAGAGCTGGAGACGGTCGAGACAGAGGGGCAGATGCTGCAGCGTGTCATGCCCGAATTGATGGGATTGAAACGCATCGTCGTAATCAACGATGAGGCCCACCACTGTTACCGGGAGAAGGAGCAGAGTGATGAGGAAACTCTGAAGGGTGATGACAGGAAGGAGGCAGAAAAGAACAAAGAGGCCGCAAGACTCTGGATATCCGGTATTGAGGCGGTCAACCGAAAGCTGGGGGTAGCTCGGGTTTTTGATCTCTCGGCTACTCCGTTCTTCTTAAGCGGATCAGGCTATGTAGAGGGGACACTTTTCCCCTGGACCATGAGTGACTTTTCACTGATGGATGCCATCGAGTGTGGCATTGTGAAGTTGCCGCGTGTCCCTGTTGCCGAGAATATTCCCGGCAGTGAGATGCCGATGTATCGTAAGCTCTGGGAGCATATCGGTAAGAAAATGCCGAAGAAGGGGCGAAAAAATGCCGTACTCGATCCGTTGAGTATTCCTGTAGAGCTGCAAACTGCACTGCAGGCGCTCTATGGCCATTATGAGAAAACCTACGATCTTTGGAAGAAGGCAGGGATCAAGGTGCCTCCCTGTTTCATTGTCGTCTGTAATAATACGGCTACCTCAAAGCTGGTATACGACTATATCTCCGGATTTGTGCGTGAGAATGAAGATGGCACCTCAAATGTTGAAAACGGACGACTTGAACTGTTCCGTAACTATGACCAGCATGGTAACCAGTTGGCGCGTCCGAATACGCTGTTGATTGATAGTGAACAGTTGGAGTCTGGTGAAGCACTGGACAAGAATTTCAGAAACGTCGCCGCTGATGAAATTGAGCGTTTTAAGCGCGAAGCACTGGAGCGTGGTGGTGACCTCGCCAACCAACTGCGTGCAGGCAAGGACATCGATGATGCAGCACTGTTGCGAGAGGTGATGAATACCGTCGGTAAACCGGGAACACTGGGGGAGTCGATCCGTTGTGTGGTCTCTGTCTCCATGCTGACTGAAGGCTGGGATGCCAATACCGTCACCCATGTACTGGGAGTGCGTGCA
>DUYW01000252.1 GCA_013349825.1 Gammaproteobacteria bacterium
GCGTGAGATTGCCGGTGTAGTCTTCCTGATCGGATTAATCATCTACATCATGAGCTTCTTCGTTGGTGATGATGAGGCCGCTTAACGCTCAGTAGTAAATGTTGTACTTAATAACCCCCATCGTTTTCGGTGGGGGTTTTTATTGGAATAGGCAATATTCATGACTCAAACTATTAAGAAAATCCTGCCCGGTGACTTTGCAATCTGGATCTTTATCTATGCAGAATTACTGGTCTTTGGCATCTTCTTTATCTCTTATGCCGTGACGCGCAGTAACAATATTGAGCTATTTAATGAGTCTCAACTGCTGCTCGACCGCACGGCCGGAATGGCCAATACGGTTGTGTTGATCACCAGCAGTTGGTTTGTGGTGAATGCAGTGCATGCCATTAAAGCAGGAAAAGAGGCACTCTGCGCACGATGGCTGAGTGGTGCGATTCTGTTGGGTGGACTCTTTGTCATGATTAAGCTGTTTGAGTTCTATAGCAAGTCAGTCGAAGGAATTACCCTCAGTACCAACGCCTTCTACATGTTTTATTTGTCACTCACTTTTTTCCATTTTCTTCACGTTATTCTGGGGATGGTGATTCTCTCGGTGGTGTTGTTCAATACCCGTAAAGGAAGCTACAACGGTGAGGAGTATACGGGAGTGGAGACGGCTGCCTCCTACTGGCACATGGTGGATCTGGTATGGATTGTTCTCTTTCCATTGGTTTATCTATTACGATAAGGGGGTGGAACGATGAGTGAATCAGTGTCAGCGGCAATTGTGTGGGTGGTCTTGGTGGCTTTGACCTTGATGGGATATTGGGTGGGCCAGAACGGTTTGAGTGGTACCGATGCGGTGACCATTCTATTGGGCGCCGCCCTGATCAAGGGGCAGTTGGTGATTGGCTACTTTATGGAGATGCGTCATGCCAAGACACGATGGCGTTATGTGCCTACAATATGGCTTACTCTTGTGTTGTTGGTGATGGCGTTTAATTATTGACGCCCCGACATGTACTTATTAATCAATTCAGGAAAATTGTAGATGGAATCTTCGCTTCCCTATTATCAACCACACGCCAATGAGGTGGAGCTGTTTGAGTACGCCTATAACAATCAGCTTCCGGTGCTGATCAAGGGGCCAACCGGTTGTGGAAAAACCCGTTTTATTACCCATATGGCGGCCAAGTTGGGAATTCCGCTGAATACCGTGGCCTGCCATGATGATTTGACGGCAGCGGATCTGGTGGGGCGTCACCTGATTGGTGATGGAGCAACCTACTGGAATGACGGCCCTCTGACCCGTTCTGTGCGGGAAGGGGGGATCTGTTATCTGGATGAGGTGATTGAGGCTCGTAAAGATACTACGGTGGTACTACACCCGCTCTCGGATGACCGTCGTATCTTACCGCTGGATCGTACCGGTGAGGTGTTAGAGGCACCGGACAACTTTATGCTGGTGGTCTCTTATAATCCGGGCTATCAGAACTTTTTGAAAGGGATGAAGCCGAGTACCCGGCAACGCTTTATCTCGATCCGTTTTGACTTTCCTGCTGTGAAGCTGGAGCAGCAGATTCTCAGTAATGAGAGTGGCGCTTCGGAGGATGTGGTGAAACGGTTGGTCTCGTTGGGAAATGCACTACGTAGCCTGAAAGATCATGATCTGGAAGAGGCTGCATCGACTCGCCTGCTGATCTATGCGGCACGTCTCATCAAGAGTGGTTTTGATCCGGTAGAATCGTGCCGCTGTTCCCTGGTTGAACCGCTAACCGATGATTTGGAAACGGCAGAAGCACTGATGGAAATTGCCCGCGCCACCTTTGGAAAATAAGCGATGGAAGAGCAGGTAGGTGCCTTCTGGCACCGCTGGGTCACCCATACGGCAAGCCAGCGCCATCCTGAGGCGGCGGTGTTGCTGGAGGATATACAAAAAAGTCTTGGGGTGATCTTCCGGGCACTGGGTGGTGATGGAGGCCTCAAGGTGGAGGCCAGTTACGCCACAGACCATTTTGGACAACGTACCTTGCTGCAACGTATTGCAGGGTCTGATAAGCGGGTCAATAACAGTTGGCGTGATGAACGGGCACTGCTGCTGCCACCACTGGTTGACCTTTTTGCGGACCCCGGATTAAATCGTGACCTCTATATCTGGTTAGCGATGCTCGCAGCGACACCGGTTGAGGCTGGAGAACAGCACTGGATTGAGCAGAATAGAAATAATACAGTACAAACACTGCAGCGCTTTCCGGGGCTGAGGCAGCGTTATCAGCATTTGGCTGAGGCGGTTATTGCACTACGCCCTCCGGTTGAGAAAGTCTCTCTGTCACAGCGAATAACGGAACAGGCGATACAAGAGGTGATACTGCACCCTGATAGTGCTCCTCCATTTCCGCTGGACTACAAGGTGGGGCACATTCAACCGATTCCACTGTGGTTGGTGCTCCCACCAGACCAGCTCGGTGTACAACTTTCTCAAGAGGAGAACGGTGCCCCTCCGCCGGACTCAAATGAGAAGAGCCCCACGAAGGAGCCAAAGAACAAGAAGCGTCGTAAAGCGGAGCGTACTGAGAATCCGGATGGTAAGAGCGGACTGTTGGCACTGCGTATGGAGACCATCTTCAGTTGGGCCGAATATGTAAAAGTTGACCGAACTACCGATGATGATGAAGATGAGAATGCAGAGGAGCGGGCAGAGGATCTTGACCACCTCTCGATTGCGCGTGACCAACAGACCTCTGGCCCTAAAGTAAAGTTTGATCTCGACCTGCCAGCGGCAGAATATGATGATATGCCACTCAGTGAAGGGGTACTTTATCCCGAGTGGAACTACAAAACACATCAGCTGGTTAAGGATCAGTGCTCGGTAATCCCGCTGCTGGCAGTCCGGGCAGAGTCTTGTGGTCTGCCAGATGCGCTACGGATGCCGGCAAGAAAGGTGCGACGACAGTTTGAGGCATTGATACCCAGCCGTACCTGGTTTCGAGGGGAGGCCGATGGGGCAGAGCTTGATCTAGAGTCCTACATCGAATTTGCAGCAGACCAGTTGGGAAAATACCATGGGGAAGAGCCGAGTCTTTATCGTGATTTCCGTAGAGGTAATCGTGATCTGGCAACCCTGCTGCTGGCAGATCTCTCCCTCTCTACCGATAGTTGGGTCAATAACCATTCGCGGGTGGTCGATGTGATTCGTGAGAGTCTGCATCTATTCTCTGATGCGCTTTCCCGAACCGGTGACCGCTTCTCGCTCTATGGCTTTTCATCCTTGAATCGGGATCATGTCCGCTTTCATCAGATCAAAACCTTTGAAGAGCCATTCAGCGACACCATACGGGGGCGGATCGAGGCGGTAAAGCCGGGATACTACACCCGTATGGGGGCAGCAATACGCCATGCCACCAGCCTGCTGGTCAAACAACCGGCAAGCCGAAGAATACTGTTGCTACTGACCGATGGAAAACCCAATGACCTCGATAAATATGAGGGGCGTTATGGCATTGAAGATACCCGTGAGGCGATCTTTGAGGCAAAGCGGGTGGGTCTCTACCCCTTCTGTGTCACTATTGATGAAGAGGGGGGGGAATACCTGCCACACATTTTTGGTCCATCCGGTTATATCGTCATCCGTAAACCTGAAGAGTTGCCGTTGAGGTTGCCACGTCTCTATGCGCAGATTACGCAGGGAAATGGATAGGTTAGTGTTTATGGAACCCCTGAATAAGTCATGTGTAAATGCCTAACGCCCATAGCGCCCAATATCTTCGTTGAAAACCTTGCTAATAGCCTGCTATTGGCTGCGATCTTCGC
>DUYW01000201.1 GCA_013349825.1 Gammaproteobacteria bacterium
GGTATAACTGAGGCACACCACTCCCTCAACTCATTAGTTTTTCCCTGCACATGTAGAGGTTTGCCAAAGCAAACATGGTGTTGAGGTGGTTATTGTTTTTGGCCATACCCCGGTAACGAGTCTTGCTGAAACCAAACTGCTGCTTGATGATTCTGAAGGGGTGTTCCACCTTAGCTCGGATACTCGCTTTGGCCTTTTCCAATAACTCTTGTGGCCCACCGTTAAGTTGCTTTCTCTTGCTGGGCATCATCACAATATACCAGTTGACCTTACGGTCTTGATGTTCTGGTCTCTTCTTCCATACCTCGATAGCCCGAATCAGCAAAGACATCTTGTTCTTCGCCGTGAAGTAGATCCCCATCAGGACAGAGTTTTGTCTAACTCATCGACCAGTATCCGAGTTAAATCAGACAGGTCAGCCAGCTCATCATTGTCATAGACATCACACACATCTTTGGCTTTCTCTGTCAGCATGGAAAACCCAAATGAGCTTCCACTGCCCTTAACCTGGTGAGCCACTTCCTTCACAGCGCTCCAGTCTTGATTTTCTAGTGCCTCTACCAGTAATTTTCGATTTCTGGTAGCACTCTCCCGGAAAACTCCCATCAACTCATCGTCCACTTCGGGCTCGGTGCTTTCCATAGATTCGGATAGCGCAGCGCGCTCCGTTGCCTCAATGCCAGACTCATCAGACTCTGTGACATAGTCTTTATATGCCATATCTTCTGTCAGAATATGACAGATCAACCAATTCAGTAGATATTCTGTCAATGAGCGGAGCTCTTTTGCCCCCATCTCACCTTTATAGTACCAGGAGATTTTCTCCCTAAACTCATCATGTTCCTGCAAGTGCTCTGTAAGTTTTGGGTAGTCAATAATTGAGAGCAGTAACTCTTCACTGTGAAAGTGGGTCTCTATATAACTGTTGAGTTTTTCCAAGATTATGAGCATTTTGCTGTGTGATTCCCCCCCCAATTGTAGCTCATCATAACGAATCAACTCATTAATATACCCCACCAGAATTTGATGCTGCATATCCATGCTGGTGTGGCCCACGGAGTAGCTCTCACTCCACACCACCTCTTTTAACGCTTTTCTTTTATTCCTCTGGGAATCATCTCCCTCTGTCTCACTATTTACAGTAAAGAAGGGTGTGATGGCTTTGATCAGTTCCTGTTTATTGATAGGTTTACCGACAAAATCATCACCACCAGCCTGCGAGAATTGATCCCGATGCTCCTGCATTACATTTGCAGTTAAGGCAATGATCGGTGTCGTACTTCCTTTTGATCGTAGCTCTTTTGTGGCCTCAATACCATTCATGATGGGCATCTGTACATCCATCAATATCAAATCAAAAGGCCTTTCTGTTGCGAGAGAGACCGCCTCTTTTCCATTACTGACAACCGTTACCGTTAGGCCAACTGCCTCTAGAATTCTTCGCTCTAACAATTGTAATTCAGGCGTATCTTCAGCAACCAGAACTGCCCCTGATAACCTCTCTCCTATACCCCTTTCAGTCTGCCTGCGAATGTCTATAGAAGTGACCGGAGTTTCTGTTGGTTTATACGGAAGTCTCAACTCAAAACGGGAGCCTTTACCCTTTTCACTACTCGCTTCCAGAGAACCCTCCATTAACTCTGCCAGACTGCGTGAGATATAGAGCCCAAGACCACTCCCACCATAGCGCCTTGAAATCGAGCCATCGGCTTGTTCAAAACGCTTGAAGAGCGTCGTAAGCACATCGGCTGACATCCCAATACCACTATCCTCCACAGTAAAGCAGAGTTGCTCTCCTGATCTATGGATTGTGACCAACACCCACCCCTGCTGCGTAAATTTAATCGCATTGCTGATCAGGTTAATCAGAATTTGTCCTATGCGATATGCATCCCCCACCAATAGATGAGGCTCACCACTCTTTTGATCAAATGTCAGCTCTAAACCTGCTTCCTCAGCACGCGCACGCAACATACGCTCTGTATCTTGCAGTAGAGTGGAGAGATCGTAGCTGATTTCATTGATGCCAAACTTTCCTGACTCTAGCTTTGACATATCCAAAATATCATTGACCAGCACCAACTGGTGCTTCCCTGCCATTTCAATGGTAGAAGAGAGCTCTTGTAGCAGACGCAAATCGGTGACTCGTGCTGTATTTAAGTTGCTAGTCATGATTTGACTGTTACCGATAATGGTCGTCAACGGTGTGCGCAATTCATGACTCATTGAGGCCAAAAACTCACTCTTCGCATGGTTGGCTTTTTCTGCCGTATCTAGCGCCTCTTCCAACTCAGTCACCATGCCTTGCAGTGATGATGTTAAATTATTCACCTCTTGTACCGCGGTCAATGGTTGTTGATGAATCCTCCTCTTTTTAGTTGAGCGGTTTAACTGTTCCAGTGGATAAGCAAGGGTACGTGACTGTCGATGCACCACCCACAGTAATAACAGCAGTATAATCACACTGCCCAACATCAAGTTCTGTCGCAGCTTATGGATCGGCATCATAATCTCACCCCTATCCTTGGCAACCACCATGCCCCACTGCAGGCCGGGAATCCACATCCAGACCGCATAGACCTCTTCACACTCGTAGTTTAATCCCCAGCCAGCTCCTGTTTCACCTGTAAGTGCCTGAACCATGCCAAAACGGTTGGGCTCGTTCACTCTTAATGCAACACACTCTTCATCGGGTTGATATGTGTCATTACGGAATTGGCTGACAAAGGTAACTCCCTGTTCAGACTGTCCCCGATTTTGTGCTATGACAATCTCTCCAGTAGAGCCTAACCCACTATAGCTCTGAAACAGATTGCTCAGGCGCTCCATAGACAATGGTCGCACAACCAAGCCAACGAACTGCTCTTCTATGCCAGGAAAGTCACTATGCAGTGGTTGTGCAAGAAATATAGCCTTACTTTGGATCTGCTCTACCCACCCATACCTCGACACAACCAATCTTTTCTTTGCGAGTGCTGTCTCTACCATTTCCGAAAAAATGGTATCACCATATACTCCGCTTTCACCCATCTGCTCACCGATATCATCCAGCATTAATTGACTAGAGAAAACCAACTCTCCATCCGGGTTCAGCAGTAAAAGATCCTCTACTCCCTGCGCCTGCAGTTTCACATGATAGTTTTCTAGTAACTCATCTTCAGCTTGACTATAGAAGAGAGACTCTATTCCATCAGGTCTGCCATAGGCACTGAGTAGATTCTCTGCCAAGGCAGAAAAATGCTCATCTTTCGTGATTGCTGCCAGCCATTTCAGGTCATCCTGATAGATTGCCTGAATGCGATCTTTACGAAAATCGGCTTGATATTGAAGCCCATCTTCAATGGTGCGAAGGAGTATTTTCTCGGAAAAATAGTAGATTACACTCGTAATCACCGTAATCGTGAGTAATAAGGTAAATGCGCTTCCACGTAACTGGTGATAAAAGATGGGCCTGACTTTCATGTCACCCCCTTATTTCGCCAAGATATATCAACCCCATGCTCTTCGCTCCCAATAAAGATCCACCCATTTCCTCCGTTATTCCCCATTCACTCAATACAATAAAGAGGCTACTAACATCAACCATTCATTTTAACACCTAATTACTGTTAATGCCGATTAACACAGACCTCCTTATCCTTGGAGTTTACACTCAGAAGTTTTATGAAAGCTTAGGGAACCTCTGAATAAGTCATGTGTAAATGCCTAACGCCCATAGCGCCCAATATCTTCGTTGAAAACCTTGCTAATAGCCTGCTACAAGGTGAATTG
>DUYW01000266.1 GCA_013349825.1 Gammaproteobacteria bacterium
GGATCAGAGGGAGTGAAGGTGGGTCAGTTTGAATGAGCACCAACAGTAGGTGGGTCAACTTTGTGAGCACTGGGTGGGTCAATCTTTGTGAGCGCTAAAGCATGAACGCTTGGATGGTGAAAATGGCCTTGCTTTGAGTCCCAATATTGATGCCCTATTTGACAAGGGGTTTATTGCCTTTTCTGATGATGGTGAGCTATTTGTCTTGGATGATTTGCCTCCTCAGGTTGTTAATGCGAGGGGAATTGATGAAGCAGTAGAGCAAAGATTAATTGCTGTTAGTGAGCAACGAGCTGAATATTTGGCATACCATAGAGAACATAGGTTTAGAGACTGAAGTCCTCCAAACTTACGTTAATACCAACTAACATGGATTGTGGGGCTCTGAACCCTGATGTATGGCTGATGAAATGGTTGTTATGATCTATATGTTATTTGTATCCAAGGAGCTATTCTCTCCAGCGGGCACTGGGTTTCTTCTTGTTGGTTAGGCGATCCACCAGGCGCGACTGTGCCATCTGAAACATGTAAAGGAGTGGGGCAGTATCCCCGCTACGCTGAGCGTGTTCCAGGGTGACATAGTAGAAGGCTTTGTTGTATTGATCGATCTCTGGTGGAAGTACCCCTATGTTCAGGCATTGCTCCCATACGATGGCCCTGCCTACACGTCCATTGCCATCTCCAAAGGGGTGGATTAGCTCAAAGTGTGCATGGGCAGCGGTGATCTCCTCTAGAGTGGAGCAGTCTTGATACTTGGTTACCCAGTACTCAACCTCTTCGGGAATGTCTTCAGGCTCTGTTAGCTGAGTGGTATCACTACTGGCACCACAGACTTAGAGTTAGACTCAGCATGGAATTTAGTTGGTGTTAAGGGTAAAGAGAGTGATTTAGTTTCCTTTATATCTCAAATTAAAGGAGAGTCAATTTGGAGTTACCGTGATGGTTGCTGGCAATCATTTATCCAGGGCACTCCGGTTTTCCTTAATTCTCTGGAAGAGATGGTGCCTGGGGCCGGTTACTATATCTATAAAAATCAGAATAGTGAAGATTCTTTACAATAGCAGTTGTTTATTGGTACGGATAGCTAGAATGTAAATATTGGAGGGTGGCAAACTGAACTTTCCAGAATTTTAAGAGTGCTTGTGGGTAAGCTCATCAATAAATATATTGAGCAGCTCTGTACACTGCTGAACATTTTTGTTGTTGGATGTCATATCCAGTGTAAATTGTTCTTTTTTACCTTCCTTGTCAAATAGCTGCTGTTTCAGATAATCTACAGATTCTTGATGTGCAATTGTTTTTATGTCTTGCCCCAGTTTCATTGCGCAGGCCTTTGGCTCATCCCACTCTTGGGCCTCCATACATCCATCTGGTTCATAGATTGTGTCTAACACCTCGGGTATGGCTGCATAGGTCTGGATGATGTAGAGAAAATCTATAGCGTCTTTTGCTCTTCTTTCCGGGAAACGATCTACCCAAGCGATCAGTTTGAGGAATGCTATTCCAGCTGGAGAGGCAACGGGTATGGTGATAACAGGTGTTTCGCTAATCTGTACTGTTAGTGCATGATTGTATGCATCATGAAAGCCTAGCGTGCTCATGGTGAAGTTATGAGATGGAGGCCAACTGATTTCGTGGTTCTCGTCTGCAATGCCTCCAAATGGAACGATGTCGATTTCCCATGTGAGTGCATCGGTATCGTTGTATAGCAGTTGATGTACTCGTTGCTGGTTGTGCTTAAAGCCTAGATTTTCGAGTGCTCTAGTGAGTTGGTAAAACTGATCCCAGCTGGTGATGTTGATGCCAAAGTCAATATCACGTGTGCCTCGTGTGGTTTGGGCTCCATATCCAAATGCCAATACCAAGTCACGAGCCGTTGCGCCAACTACAAGCAGGTCAATATTCAGTTCGCCGGCACACTGTACTATTTTGGTGTACAGCTCAACGACTCCGTTGGGCAGTTCTCCTGAAAGATTAATGGAGGAGCTGTTCACGGAGTCGCTCTGCGGTTTCCAGGTTACGAGGTTCACCGCTGGCAATTAGATCAGCATAGGCGATGAGAGGGTGAACTAGGTGGGTTAGATTGATCGTCTCTTCCTGCCACCAGAAGGGTTCGATCAGGTCGATGTAAGTTTCTGGATGTTCATCGGGTTGTATTTTTCTTAGGTGTGCTTCTCTGATTAGTGCGGCCATTTTGGTCTTTGGTATATAGATGGTGACGTCTTTGGGGTTGAGGTAGTGGGTATACTCTGCAGCAGCAATTTCCCCGCCCCACTGTGCGCCAAAAACCTCTGGATCGATTTTTTGCCACCATGCAGGATCATTGGTGGTAAAAAGGCCAATCCGCTGCTTCTTCATCAGCCGGTAGGGGTAGTGCTCTACCCATTGATTGAGTAGCTGGTCAAAGTTGGTGAGTTCACGGCCTTTGGTACCCGTTACAAGCAAGCCTCGTGCGGTTAGATCGTGAAACACTTCTCTGATTGTGCCTAGTGCTACTTGTGTCTGATCGGCGATAGTGCGATAGGTTTTATTGACTAGATCAGGATTTTTCAGAAATGCAAAGACAACTTTCATTCCGGTGGGTTGAAATGCTCGCCCTGTTTTTTCTCGGATATTGGTCTGCTGTTCAGGGCGGTTGCCTTTAAGATAGATGTGTATAGGAGGAAGATTGATATAGGCGTTGCCAATGGTATCGATGTACTGAATACCAGCCTCTTTAAGCTTTTCTCCCATAATAGGATTGATGAAATCGGCGACCAGTAAAACTTTATCCGGTTTGGCGATCTGTTCCATCTGGTGGATAAGAGTACCAACGTTGGTATGGTTAGCCCATTTTTTAATCTCGACAAGCAGAGTAGGCTCGTTAGCACCTACTTTGACAATAGCGTCGATTTGTTGGTTATTCACATAGGCATCATGCTCCACAACGGCTAGCTGTAGCGTGGTTTCCCTGTACAGTGCGGCGATCGCTTGATCTAGGATGTTATGCTCTTTTTGTATACGGTTCATCGATGCTTTATATGGGGTTAATGGCCGATTTTGTTCTATGTTATACCATGTTCATTATTAATGAACAAGAAAAAATGGTGAACGGATGCGGTTGCATGCCTTTGTTTTATTGGTTGAGGGGTGAGATTTTTGTGCGGGACTTTTGCGGGAGTGAGTCCTGCACTGTTATGCATAATACTACAAAATCACGCAACGGACGTTCCAGTATTAATAATAAAAACATACAGTTACTGATTAATGGTTGCACTCATAATGCTGAGGTCGGTAGTTCAAGTCTACCCATGGCTACCATATAAAACCCTGTAGATTCATTAGTCTATAGGGTTTTTTCTTGCTTGGCTGTACCCTTGCTTACTCTGGCTAAAGGCTCGTAAATCTCCAGTAAGTCAAAGCTGGTATCATTTATTGTCTCAGGCGCTAGTAAAAACTATGCACTTTTAGTGCAAGGCTTTAGCATGCTGTTATCGATTTTGAAGAGTCGCCACAGGCGACACCTTGTTGTAATGTGATTCTGGTTGAGGTCATCATGTGATAGCAAGTCATATCAAACCTTGGGCAAAGTGTGACTCTCTGCATGAACCCTCAGCGCTAACAAAAATTGACCCACCTGTGCTCAAAATAATTGACCCACCCAGTGCGCAGTTTTTAAGGTTTATGCACTCGGACTTTTCATAAT
>DUYW01000223.1 GCA_013349825.1 Gammaproteobacteria bacterium
TACGACATCAACGCCGAGGTGCACACCATCAGCGGTTACAGTGCCCACGCAGATCAACGCAATTTGGTCAACTTCATCAAGCGGATGCGCCACAAACCTACCGATGTTCGACTGGTACATGGGGATGCAGGGGCGAAGGCTTCGCTTGCTGCAGTGATCAAGGATCAGTTAGCTATCAGCAGTGTAACGATCCCATGATTTTTGTAACGGGTGCGACGGGGTTTATTGGACAACGACTGGTTGAGAAGTTAAAGGTGCAAGGAGAGAGGATAAAGGTTCTTTCTCGTTCTCAGCATCCTGAATTTGAGACGGTGGTTTGTGATCTGCAGAGAGAAGTTATTCCCGATGGGGCGCTGGAGGGGGTTGATACAGTTTTTCATCTTGCCGGTTTTGCCCATGATCTGCGTGATGCCTCTGAGCTGGAGGGGGAGTATCGTAAAGTGAATGTAGATGCCACGGTTCGGTTGGCAGAGTTAGCGGTTCGTGCCGGGGTAAAGCGTTTTGTCTTTGTCAGTAGTGTTAAGGCTGTAAGCAGGGTCAGGCTTTCCTTGTTGTGGTTATTGCAGGGGCAGGAATGCCTCTTCTCGCCGAACGCATGAGAGAACAAAAAGAAAACAATTATTGACCGTTGGTTGATGCGGTGTATAATCATCTCAATGAAATTTGCAGATCTCAAGTGGGTTTGCAACATAAAATTGAGCTAAAGCAAGGTCTAGAAAGGACCTACAAGTGGTGCCGAGAAATAACAAAACAAGAATTTGTCTCATAGTAACTTGAATATTATCCATTTTTCCCCTATTCTGAAACCATGAACCTTGCTGAAGACGACATCGAATACATCAAATCCCACATGCCGGAATGGTTGGCAGCGCAAAGCCTTGCCTCACCGCCAGCGGTATATGAAATAGAACTGCGAGAACGTACAATCCGCGTTGAGGAAGAGCTCAAGCATCAACGAGAGCTGATGAAGCAAGGCTTTGAACAGATGGAAAAACGATTCGAGCAGGTCGATAAACATTTCGAGTCTATGCAAAAGCAGATGGACAAACGATTCGACTCCATGCAGCAGCATATAGAGCAAATTGCCAAACGTCATGACCGGATGCAATGGCTTATCTTTCTTACAATCGTTACCTACTTCTTCAAAGAGAAACTAGCCCCTTTGTTAGGAGGGTAGCGGTAGTAGTATCTTGCGGGGTCAGGCTTCGCTTGTTGTGGTTATGCTTCAAGCACCAACAATTAATATCCTCCTCCGCCAATCCAATCTAAAATACGATGATTAATGAAAAGCGTACAGATGACCGATTTTGAAATCATTCATCATGGGGCAGTTGATGGGGTTACGGGATCCTGCCATCAGCTCTTTTTTGGCTCTGGAGAAGGTGATACTCGTGATTCGATTCTGATTGATTGTGGTCTGTTTCAAGGGGCGGAACTTGCTACGGATCATCGCTCTGAACAAGATCAGTCAAAGATCGATTTCCCGGTTGAGAATATCAAAGCACTGCTGGTGACCCATGTTCATATCGACCATGTGGGGCGTATTCCCTATCTGCTAGCAGCAGGATTTCGTGGGCTGATCTATTGTTCTCGACCTTCGGCTGAGCTGCTGCCGTTGGTATTGGAGGATGCGCTGAAGATTGGCTTTACGCGCAATAAGCGCTTGATTGAGCGGTTTTTGGCGCAGATTGAGAAGCAGATTAGGCCGTTGGATTATAAGAAGTGGGAGAAGATTGACCCCTCGTTAAAGATCAAACTTCAACCTGCGGTGCATATTCTTGGATCGGCTTATGTTGAGGTTAGCTGCTACCACGAAATACACGAAAATACACGAAAAAAGAAAAAGACTAAGAGTCGGATTGTTTTTTCTGGGGATCTCGGTGCTACTTATAGCCCATTGCTGGCTGCGCCTCGCTCTCCTTACCGTTCGGATCTACTGGTGCTAGAGAGCACTTATGGAGATCGGTTGCATCAGGGGCGACGTGATCGGCGCAAGAGTCTTACACGAGTGATTAACCGTGCAGTGGAAAATCGTGGGGTGGTGTTGATTCCGGCGTTTAGTATCGGGCGTACCCAAGAGCTGCTCTATGAGATTGAAGATCTACTCCATCGAGAGAAGATAGAGGATATCGAGGTGATTATCGACTCACCCCTCGCTGCCAAATTTACCGCCATCTATCGCAGACTGAAAAAATATTGGGACAGAGAGGCGAAACGTAAACTACGTCGAGGTCGTCATCCACTCGCCTTTGATCAACTCTGGACGGTGGATGAACATAAAGAACACCTGCAGACGGTCAACTATCTCAAGAAAACCGCAAGACCGACCATCGTCATCGCCGCCAGTGGCATGTGCAGCGGAGGACGAATTGTCAACTATCTCAAAGTACTGATAGAGGATCAGAGAACCGATATCCTCTTTGTCGGCTATCAAGCGCAGGGGACACCCGGCAGAACCATCCAGAAATACGGCCCCCGTAAAAATGGCAGTAATAATAGTAGAGTAGGTTGGGTAGAGTTAGAGGGTAAAAAGTACGACATCAACGCCGAGGTGCACACCATCAGCGGTTACAGTGCCCACGCAGATCAACGCAATTTGGTCAACTTCATCAAGCGGATGCGACACAAGCCCACCGATATTCGATTGGTACACGGGGATGCAGAGGCGAAGGCCTCGCTTGCTGCAATGATCAAGGATCAGCTGGCCATCAGTAATGTAACGATCCCATGATTTTTGTGACGGGTGCGACTGGGTTTATTGGTCAACGATTGGTAGTGAGGTTAAAGGCGCAAGGGGAGAGGCTAAAGATTCTTTCTCGCTCTCGCCATGCTGAATTTGAGACGGTGGTTTGTGATCTCCAGAGAGAGGTTATTCCTGATGGGGCGCTGGAGGGGGTCGATACAGTTTTTCACCTTGCTGGTTTTGCCCATGATCTGCGTGATGCTTCTGAGTTGGAGGAGTTGTATCGTAAAGTCAATGTGGATGCCACGGTTCGGCTGGCAGAGTTGGCGGTTCGTGCCGGGGTGAAGCGTTTTGTCTTTGTCAGTAGTGTTAAGGCGGGGGGGCGGGGCAGGAATAGATGGGGTGCCTGATGGGATCTATGGAGAAACCAAGCGCGAGGCGGAGTTGCGGCTATTAGAGATCACCCAACAGTCGAACATGCATGTTGCCATTGTGCGCCCGGCATTGGTTTACGGCCCTAAGGTGAAAGGTAACCTACAGTTGATGTGTTCAGGGATCGAGAAAGGGTGGTTTCCGCCACTGCCCGAGACCGGCAACCGCCGCTCAATGATCCATGTCGATGACCTCGTCCAAGCCCTGCTTTTAGTGGCAGAGAATAGCCGAGCCAATCGAGAGATTTTTATTGCAACAGATGGCAAACCTCATTCATCTCGAGAGATCTACGAGGCGATGTGCAGAATTGTAGGTAAGGAAGTGCCTCACTGGAGCGTGCCTAAATTCCTGTTTGATTTAGTTGGCCTAATGAGCCCAAGAATTCGCTATAAGGTGGATAAGTTATTGGGGGATGAGTACTACTCTTCAGAAAAGCTCGAGGCTCTGGGGTTTAAGGCAGTAAGCCGGGGTCAGGCCTGCAAGTTTAGCAAGTTGTAGGGGGGGG
>DUYW01000120.1 GCA_013349825.1 Gammaproteobacteria bacterium
TCATTGATTTCCAGCAACAGCTCCTGAATCTGTTCGGCCCATTGCTGCTTGTCTTGTTCCCATGCACGCTCCAGCTCTCTCAAGTGGTGGGCATTACACAGGCTCCAAGTTTGTGTCTCTCCAACAGGTGCCTGAAGTTTAAGATGGTCGTCTCATCGGGGATGCGCTCCAATGAGAGTCCAGCAAACTTACGCATGGAGTGGATCTCGTAAAGCGCATCCTCCATCGCTGGGTCACTCATGTTATACCAGTGCTGCATACAGTGGATACGGAGCATGGAAGATAGAGGATAGGCGGGTCTGCCAGTTGTTGCTGAGGAATAGTGCTTCTTGATCCGCTTCTCTAATCGTTTCCAAGGGACGACCTGCTCCATTGATTCTAGAAAGACTTCCCGACGGGTTTTCTTCTTGTTCTGGTTGTATTCGGCATCAAGGAAGCTGATCTGGTTCATGGGTATTCTTGCCTTCGCTGGAAAGCTCTATTCTCGCTCATATCTGGGAGTTTTTCAGACTCTCCCTAGCACTCTATACTGAATAAAGGTCTCGACAGTTACTCGACAACATTATTACTTATTATTGATGAAAACGAAAAATCATAGTATTAATGAATAGATCTACTGGGCACGCTACCGCCATGACGCACCATACAATCTATGGTCGCCTTTAATTTCCATTTAATATAGTACTGATTGCCAATCCTTATTACTATGACCTAGCACAGCAGAAAACCAATCTCTTCTACCCTAGCTACCTAACATTATGGCAGTGGCAGTGGCAGTGGCAGTGGCAGTGGATACTACGTAACAAACAACTTATTTTCAAGTTTGGGCACTTAAGCGGGTGCGATTCAAACTGATGTGGTAACTCCAGCTTAAGCAGCTAGTTTTGACTGTTCTTCCCAATAATCCTGCCACAGGTGGTTGGCACGATGTATACGCAGGGACAGCATGTGTTCCGCATTGCCTATTCTCCACCAAGCCCCTGAACGCTTAAGTCGCTGCTGTACAAGGTATCGATGTGCACTCTCGATTTCACCTGATCCAATGGGAAGATCCCGGCTCATGGCCTCTTGATAAAAAAGCTGATCCTGACGTTGGTTGAGGTAGCGATAGCAAACACGGACTGTAGCCTGTGCATCATCAATTGAAAGGGGTTCACAGTGAGGAATCAATTCACTTAGTACGGTGTCTACCTGATTATTTTTTAGGCATTCCTTTTGCTTCTCTACCCAAGATTTAGCCTCCTCCTCTGTTGAGGGGTAAATAGCCTTGGATGCTGCTGCCAGGTATTCACATACATGCCAGAAATCAATCAGGTAACGACCGTTTTCTCCAAATTTTTCATCTACTTGATTTGCGATCCATCTAGCTCCATCACCGACAGCGTGGAGCTGTGTGTTGCTGCCAAAACCAGCTTGACTGGCACAGTCGAACAGGATTTCTCCGGATTGTTGTGCGTCACCTTGCAGTGTGCCGCCATAAGTGGGGCTCTGGTTTCCTTGGGCATGGGCCAGACTGATTTTAGCCTCTTTCCACAATAACACCTTGCCTTTACGTTGGTCAGCCTGCTCAGTATCAGGCTCCATGATTGGAACCATCCCCCCATCTGTTTCTGCAATGATATATTCTGCTCCGGGAGACTGTGGCCACTGCTGTGAATACTCCGTGCTCTCATACATTTTCTCAGCATGACGGAGTGTGGTTCTTCGAATCGCACTCTCACTAAGCAGCACACCATAGTGTTCAACAAGCTTGTCCATTGCCTGAGCAAAAGGGACATCAGCAGCAAAGTCTACTACCGCTCGTTGCAGAGGGCGTGAAACACAGCGATTGCGGACTTTTGCGCTCTCGGAAAACGGACGAATACGCCGCGTACCCAACCGCAATTGCACCTCTTCGATTGTTACATCCCCAAATGTAGTATGCCAGCAGAGTTTTTTTTACCATCTCGTCTCACGTTCTGCTCATCATGTCGTAATTCGGTCTCATGCTCAGCCTTACGCTGTGCCCAGGCACTCAAGGAAGTATGACCCATGCGACGCATCTCCTCAATCAGGTGCATCTCTGCACTATCAGCATCTTTCAGCTCACCTTGCTCATCAGAAATAGAGAGCAGGATTGCTTCCAACCGCTCTCTTACCTCAGGGCTTTGGTCCAATTTTTCCAGCAGTTGTTGATTAGTGAGTAGTTGCGGCATCAGGGGAATCCTCCATTTTGATTAAGGCGCAAAACTACCACATCAGTTTGAATCGCACCCCACTTAAGCACTTAAGGGGACCTCGAAATACTACTGATTTCGCTAGGCTGACAACATAGAAACAGATAGTTACAGGTGTAAATATCGTCAATCTAGAGGTTATTCGAGGTGCCCTTAAGCCTATATGTATCTGAGCAAGAGGCCGCAATAACAGACACACCCTTGTTTTCCTCCCATCAGAAATGGATGTGGAGGCCGTGTACACCGCACTGATTACAGGCATTCGAATAGATTCCCCCGGCTAAAGCCGAGGTACTATGACTACGCCGTGCTTAGCACATCACAGCCTTCGGCTGATCAATACCCCAAAAGTCGCTTCGCTACCTAATGGCTCATTGAAAAGCTCATTCATCCACGGGTAAACCCGTGGTGTTCTGCCTTCGGTCGCATAAAAAACTACTCTACAGTAACCGATTTAGTCAGATTACGGGGTTGATCCACGTCGGTTCCCTTGATCAGGGCGACATGGTAGGCGAGTAGCTGCAGTGGAATGGTAAAGAGAATCAGTGCGGTGTAGCAGCTCTCTGGTTCCGTTACCGCGAGGGTATGGGTCTGTTCACTTCCATCAAAGTGGGAGCCACTGTCGGCAAAGACAAAGAGCACCCCGTTACGGCTCTTCACCTTCTCCAGATTGGCGTGTAGCTTCTCCATCAGCACACCGGTGGGGGCAACGGCGACAATCGGCATCTTTGCATCGACCAGTGCCAGTGGACCATGTCTCTCCTGGCGGCCCAGCTGTTGTTGTAGACAACGCCCGAACTCGGGATCGAAATAAATATCCCCGCAGCAAGCTGCGGGGAATATAACCCTCAGAGATTCAAAGACATAATTTGTGGATATAGTTACACCAGACTCCAGTTGACAGCATTTCTATCATTGACCACAATGAAAGCAATTGCGCTATGATTATTGGAGTTTATACAATGGCAACATTAACAGTCCGTCAATTTGATGATGACCTAAAAGAGCAGCTTCGCATTAAAGCGGCACATAACCATCGATCTATGGAAGCCGAAGTTCGTGCGATTCTCAAGAGCGCTTTGTCATCCAATAATATTCCAGCTTCCGGTTTGGGCTCAGCTATCCATAAGCTGTTCAAAGAAAAAGGCAGTGTAGATTTGCAACTTCCTCATCGAAGTATGGCAAGAGAGATTCCTGATTTCTCATGATCCTGCTAGATACGAATGTTATTTCAGAACTGATGCGCTCCGAACCAGAAGCAATCGTTCTTGATTGGGTAGACCAACTTAACCGAGAGACAACCTATATCAGTACGATTAATCAAGCGGAGATTCTTCAGGGAGTAATGCTTCTGCCCGATGGCAAACGGAAGCAGCAACTGATAAAGAAC
>DUYW01000263.1 GCA_013349825.1 Gammaproteobacteria bacterium
GAGCACATGGACCATTTTGTCAGCCACCAGCGAAACATTTTGTTGGTTAACCGACCCACCCAACAGCAACACGAACTCATCTCCACCAATACGCGAGAGTAGATCAACATCACGAATATTCTTCTTCATTCTCCCGGCTACCGCCTGTAGTAACTTGTCTCCTACCTCATGTCCCAGCTCATCATTGACCGGCTTAAAACGGTCCAGATCAATAAAGAGTAGTGCAAAGCTGTAGTTCTCCTGCGCATAACGATCTCCTTCAGACTCTTTCGCCTCATCGGCCTCAGTCACTTTCATATCGAGATAGGTCTGGAATGCCATGCGATTTGGCAATTCAGTCAGGGCATCCGTATTGGAGAGGGTTTTTAGCCGTCGACTCTGCTGATAGAGATTCAGGTGGGTAGAGACTCGCGCTACCAGAATCGGTTGTGAGAACGGCTTGGCAACATAGTCTACTGCGCCCGCCTGAAATCCTCTGACCACATGCTCTTCGCTACTTTGTGCAGTCAGGAAGATCACTGGAATCTCTTTGGTGTCGTTGGTCGTTTTAAGTGCCCTACAGACAGTAAACCCATCCATACCCGACATTTTCACATCTAACAAAATCAAATCTGGCAGTAGTTCATGGGCCAGCCTAAGCACCTCCTGCCCCGTGCTAGCCGTAATCACCTCAATCGGCAGGTTCTGTGTCAACATCGCCTCAGCCAGTCGTAATGTCATCAACTCATCATCCACCAACAACACACGCTGTTTGGATGGCTCATGATAGAGCTTGAGATCAACTCCTTGTGTCTCTGACTCCTCTTCTTCAAACACATAGGCATTGGCCGCATTACGCACCATCTGATAGAGTTCTTCAGGAGTAACCGGTTTCTTCAGAAAGATAAAATCATGCTGTAGCGCAAGTTGTATCGTATCTGCACCAATATCACTATATGCCGTGACAATAATGATATAGATGCCAGAGTCCTGTTGACGCAAGCGAATGGCGGTCTCCAGGCCGTTGATACCCGGAGGCATACGCATGTCGACCAGCGCTACAAAAGGCGGCTCTCCGGCCTCAATCGCCTGCTTCTGCAGTGCAACGGCCTCCTCACCCTGTGTGGCTTCCAGAAGATTAAAAATCTCCTTTTGCACCACACTGGAACTCTCTTCTTCAAAACCAACAATGGCTGCCAGTTCATCCAGGTCGTCCGTATCGTTTTCATCGGCAAGAATAACCCGATAGGTATCGAGAACCTGTTGTTCATCATCGACCAGAAGTACAGTGCGTGGACTCATCTGTTAAGTATACTCAATAATTGTTGATTTAAAACATCGAGCTTCTTCTCATAGCCCTCTTGATCCTGATTCTCCAGTAATCCCTCTGCCTCTGCCGCGACATCAGAGACCTGCAGATAACCATAGGAACCTACGCTGCCCTTAATCGTATGCACCAACTTCTGAACCTGCTCCCACTCACCAGCCGCTCGTGCCGCCTCTAATTCATCTCGCAGTGTCGTTATACGGTCTGTAAACAACAACATCAACTCATCATCCAGCTCCAAACCATCCATCATTGAGGATACAGGTATCATATTTTCCAACTCCAATTCATGCTCATTTTCTATTTTTTCAATCACTTCAACTGCATTCAGATATTTTCTCAACACCCCCTGCAACGCTGTTTTCTGGATAGGCTTAGGCAGAAAACCATCACATCCCGCTTGTTGAAAAGCGTCTCGTTGATGCTGCATCACATTGGCTGTCAACGCAATTACCGGGGTGCTATTTAATTTGGCGCGCAACTGCTGTGTAGCCTCAACCCCGTCCATCTCCGGCATCTGCATATCCATCAAAATCAGATCGTAATTATGTTGCATTGCCATCTCGAGCGCCAGTCGTCCATTCTCTGCAATATGAACAGTGATGCCCAATACCTCTATCATCTTGCGAATCAGAAACTGTAGTTCCGGGGTATCTTCTGCCACCAGGACTTCACCTTGCAACCGTTCCGTGGATTGCCCCTTTTGCAGAGGGTTATTTACTGCGGTCTCTCGGCTTCCCAACACCAGTGGGATTTTCAGCTCAAATATCGCCCCCTGTCCATACACACTCGTGACAGTGATCTCCCCCTCCATCAGTTGAGCCAGCGTTTGTGAAATATGGAGTCCTAATCCTGTACCCCCAAAACGGCCCGAGATTGAGCGATCTGCCTGCTCAAATGGCTTAAACAGACGACCCATGACTTCAGGTTGCATACCAATACCACTGTCTTCAACCCGAAAATAGAGAAACCCATCCGCACTCGTAACTTTTAAACGCACATATCCTTCATGGGTAAATTTGATCGCATTACTGATAAGATTAATGAGAATTTGAGCAATACGCTTGCCATCCCCCATCAACATCGAGCTAAATTCAATACCACTGCCCTCACGCATCACCTCAAAACTGAGCCCTTGATTCTCCGCGCGCACAGTGAAGATCTGCTCCACTTCATGAATGGTATCTCCCAGATCAAACTCGACCTGATCCACCTCGAATTTGCCCGCAGCGATTTTGGATAGATCCAACATATCGTTCAACAGATAGAGCAGTGAATTACCTGAAACCTGCATTGTCTGCAACAGAGATTTCTGTTCCTGCTGAAGTGGAGTCTCCCCCAGCAACTCTCCATATCCCAACAGGGCGGTCAGCGGGGTACGTAACTCATGACTCATGGATGCCAGAAACTGGTCTTTGGAGCGGTTGGCGTTAACGGCTGCAACGGTCGCATCCTCCAGTTGACGCTGTGTCTGGCGCAACTCATTCTCATAGTCCCAGTCACTGACCAGGAGCCGGGTGAGCTGCTCTAACTCTTCATCATTCCAGGGTTTACTATGGAACACGAAGCGGTGGCCAATCTCTGAACGAATCTCCTCCAGCGTGTAATCCGTATAGGCTGATACCAGCACAATACGCACATGTTCATCAATTTTTCGGATTTCGCGTGCCGTCTCCAGTCCACTCCACCCATTGGGCATTCGCATATCGAGAAAAATGACTGCAATAGGCTCCTCGTTGATCAACCCTTGACGCACTATCTCCAGCCCATTTTGTCCACTTTCACAACACTCAAGTTTGAACTCAATATGCTCATCATCACTCTCTCGATGGTCCACACTGCCCGTCAGCGACATGATCGAACTCATCATCCACTCATCACCCTGCGGAAACAGCGCATTGTATGCATCCAACACTTTCGGATCATCATCGATGGCCAAAAGGTTGTATTGGTTACTATGTACAGACAAGGCTCACTCCGTTCAGTCCGGTACGATTTAATTATGCCTGGCCGGAATGGCTAACGAGACAGAGGCCCCTTTTTCAGGACCATCACTTTTCACAACTACTTTACCATTGAGCATTTTAAGGAAATTTGCTGTTGCATGTAACCCAAAACCACTACCTCTTTTCTTTGTAGAGTACCCGAATTCAAGAATTCTCGCCTGATCAATCTCCCGAATCCCCATACCGTTATCAATCACCGAGAGAAACAACCAAGGCTCTCCTGCTAACTGCTGTGACTCGATACGGACCTCAATTTTTC
>DUYW01000229.1 GCA_013349825.1 Gammaproteobacteria bacterium
TCTTCTTCTCCAAACCATTTGGTGCCGAGCAACAACACCGTTGGAATAACATCATCATGTTTGAAGAGAATGGTGGCAAGTGGAACCGCTTTGATGTGGAGTACAGTATCAATGATGAGTTGATTGGTATGGCCGAGTTCAATAAATACTGGGGTGATGAGAATACCCAGTTTGGTCAGCTTGAAGCCTCATCCAATCTGCAGTTGGGGCTGAAGTACATCTTCTAACGCTCTTTGAAGCAAGCTTTGAATCTATAAAAGCTGAAACAGGCCCAGTCCAGATTGAGGAATCTGGACTGGGCTTTTTGTAACCCCCTAACCGTTTTTTTCCGGATAATAATAATGACACAAAAACAAGAACAAAAAGAACAAGGAAAAATAAGTCAGCGCTACGCCCGTTTTGTACTGAAATTCCGCTGGCCAATTATCGTATTGTTGATTGCATCGACCCTTGCCGCTGCACTGTTTGTTGATCAACTCGATATTCGTAATGACCCTGATACCCTGTTACCGCCCACCGATCGATATGTGGCGACCAACCTCTATGGTGAGCACACCTACGGAATGGGTAACCTGATGGTATGGGGCATGAAGCTCAAAGAGGGGGATATCTACCAGAATGGCGACCCCTGGTTTATCAATATGGTGCAAGACCTCCATAATGATGTGACTGCACTGAAACACTCCAATACACCGAACTTTATCGATATCGCCTCCTCGAAGGTGAAGTATATGGGGCTGGATGACGAAGGCAGTCTGCAGTTTAAGCGTATGTTGCCGGTACAGGGAATCCCGACCGATAATCCTGAACAGGCAAAGGCAGATCTCCAGTTTTTGGAAGATGCCTTGCATAACCACCCTGCGATGGAGTCAATGCTGGTCTACTATGAGGATGCACAGGGTCAAAAATGTGACCTGATCGACAGCGAAGGTCACTTGACCGAGGCGACACGAGCGCATGCCTATAATGACTGCCAGGCCAAGGCCTCTTTTATTATTGGTGATTACAGTGATGATGTAAAAGCAGACTATCTGCCTTGGGTGCGTAGTGTTTCTGGTCTGGTTGAACAGTATCGTGAGAAATATGGTGACCGGGTTGAGTTTATGACTGCCGGTGAGCCGTACTTCCTAGCCTATATGCTGCTGGATCTGGTAGAGAAGAGCTGGCTCTTTATCATCTCTCTGTTGATTGTGATCGGTGTGCTCTGGTATGAGTTCCGTTCCTGGCAGGGGGCAATACTGCCACTGGTCGGTGTGGGCATGACGATTGCTCTCACCCTGGGGTTGATGGGGTTCACACAGTTTAAGTTGACCACGATGATGGTGTTGACGCCGATGCTGCTGTTGGCCATTGGTATTGGTCACTCGGTACAGATTGTGCGGCGTTTCTTGCATGAGATGCATGATCCCCATTGTGACTCGGCTGAAAAGGCCGCAGAGGTCGCAATCGGGCATACCATTGTCCCTGCAACACTCTCAATTATCACCGATATGGTGGGCTTCTTTACCCTCTCCTTTGTGGATATATCGTTCTATAAAGCCTATGCCTACTTTGGTATGTTTGGTATGGCGACACTGTTGCTGACAACCACAACACTGATTCCACTGTTGCTGGTCACCTTTGTACCGAAAAAGGATGACAGTGCAGATGAGCGTACCTGGGAGGTGACCATGGGACGTAATCTCTCAGGGTTACTTGCGGGTCCGGGCAAGTGGATCCCTGTCGCGCTGATTGCGGGGGTGATGGTGGTCTCGGCCAATTATGCACAGTTGGGGACCGGTATTGAGGCGATGATGGCGGATAACCCAACCCCAGAACAGGCGCGAATCCAGAAAGAGTGGGATATCATGCCGGGTGTAGAGAAGGGAATTAACTACTCTCGCGCCGCGTTCAAGGACAACTTTATGCTGGGTGACCTGTACGGGGAGAAGAGCGTAGTGGTTGATGGNCGCCCTTCCAACGTGGCGGCCATTCATGAGTTGGAAAGCTTGGGTAATATTATGCCGGGTGTCATTTCGGTGAATATTCCAGTGCGTGCCAAGGAACCGATCTTGCCAGAGTGTTCTGGTGATGCCTATAACGATGATGGTGATCGTCTACAGGGGCCAGATGTCTGTTATGACGCAGATGAAGACCCGGTACAAGGTATCTTTAATGACGCTTCCGTATTGGCAGCGCTGAATAAGCTGGAAGAGTGGATGCGTGGTCATGAATATATTGGCTATACAGGCTCCTATGTTCAGTTTGTGAAGACAGTCAATATGATCATGGCAACCCCCGATGGCACGAAGCCAACGGATAATCTCAATCTGTATGATATTCCGACAGAGAAGCATATGACGGATCCGAAGAACTGGCATGCCTATACGGACCCTGAAGATCCGGAGTATATTCCAAATCCTAACGATATGGTTCAGACCTATAACGGGCTGTTGGAAGCCAACACCGGTGCAGGGGATCTGGACTCCTTCGTCAACACGGAAACCTGGGATGAAGGTATCGTGATGGGCTTTGTGAATACCATGGACCCGATTGCAACACATCGTGTGACCGAAGATCTTCAGAACTATCTGGTAGCACATGAGAATGAGCCTGGATTTGATAAAGTGATGATCGGTTTCCGTAATGGAGATGCGGTTGATATCCATGTGGGTACACCGGGGGAAGCGGGTTATCGTCATGTCACTAAAATTGAGGGTGACCCTGCGATTACCGAGCCAGCGGTTGGTGGATTTCTGGGTGCGACCGAGGCAACCCGTGTGGTTGCGATGGACGAGTGGCTGAAGAGTCCGATGACTACGGCGTTAGCGATCTTCCTGGTCACCGCCCTGATGTTCCGTTCACTGTCGATTGCGGCTATTTTGGTAGTGATGCTGTTTGTAACCCTCTTCTCACAGTATGGGTTGGGTGGTTATATGACCGAAATCAAGGAGTGGTCTGCGAATCTGGCCTTCCATGTGCAGGTTGCGCTCAGTATTGCGATGGGGCTTGGTGTTGACTATGGCATCTATATGGTTTCGCGACTGCGTGAAGAGATGCAGGCAACGGGTGATAACTGGGCACAATCTCTGCAGAACACCTTGAGCACGACCGGTTCTGCGGTCATTGTCTCGGTCATTGTTCTGTTGGGCAGTTTTGTACCGCTGATGAATACGGAGTTGGCCAATACCTGGTCGGTTAGTCTCTATATCGGTGAGGCACTGATCCTAGATGTGGTTGCAGCCTTGACGGTATTACCGCTGTTGGTCTTGTGGTTGAAGCCGGACTTTGTGTTTAAGGCGAATAAGTAAACGGGGCACCGTTTAGTGTGAAGAGAGGGGCTCAGCTTACTGAGCCCCTTTTTTTTGGGGCTGAATTTGAACGGTGCTTTCTATGGAACCCCTGAATAAGTCATGTGTAAATGCCTAACGCCCATAGCGCCCAATATCTTCGTTGCTCGACCTCGTTCCTCGGTTGAAAACCTTGCTAATAGCCT
>DUYW01000126.1 GCA_013349825.1 Gammaproteobacteria bacterium
TCCACCTGTCAGAAGAATGGAGTATCCTCTTCTGAGGCTTTGAGACTGCTCTACGAGGGACGGTGGCCTGAGTTTATGGAAATGACCCCTGAATAGTTACTTTTCTTTATCATATTCATCATCAATCTCCTTAATTAAAAACTGTATCTACTTCTAGCCACTATTTCACATTCCACCGCTATTGTGCGGTAAAGAAATATTCTCCACCCCGACTATGCCCAGCAGAGAGTACCGCTCCATATTGTGGCTCCTGCGGATACTCCTTCCTGACCTGCTGGTAAATCGTGCGCCACACATCACTACCCGAAGTAATCCCATCCATCATTTTCAATGACTGAATCAGATGCCAAGCGAATATCGAATGCCCCTCTCTGCCCTGGTCGGAGACCGGCTCATCCCCTCCCGATGCAAGTACCATTACTGATCGTTTCTTTTTCATGATTTCATCCGCTGTCAATCCACTCACCCGATGCATTTGATACTTCTCCGCAAGTGTTCCCGAGAAGCAACTATCAGAAACTAATAGCAATTGCCTGGAGCGGATTGCGGAGAGCAGGTGGGAAATATCACTGTTTGAAATCCACCCCTCAGCACTAGTGACTGAAGCATCAACCGGAATCCAGTACCCCTGTCCTGTCTTATCCAACAGATAACCATGGCCTGCATAGAGCAGAACAATGGAATCTTGTGCTCGGACTTCCCTTGCCATCTTGTTGAAAGAATCAATGATTTTTCGTTTAGTGCCATCCTTGACCATAGTGACTTTGAAACCAAAGCGGTTTCGTAGAATATTTCCAATTGCTTCAATATCTGCAACGGGCGTGTCCAGCTCTGGAATCGGACGGGGATAGAGACTATTTCCAATCAATAATGCCAGTTTACGCGGGGCTTCCCTATCCTCTACTTCTGCAGTTTCTTCCACATCCACATCCAATGGATAAAGACAAACTGCATCTCCCGACGACACTCTATAAAGGTTTTTACCCACATCACAAACAGGCAGATCTGCCGCCCTTGGGTTTTGTCGCAACTCATCTAATGCCTCTCGATAGAGCAATGTGCGCAACTGATGGCGCTGCATCTGCACTGCGCGCATCTGCGCCAATCCAGGGACACCTCCCATAAAAGCAGGAGGGCGTACCATTTGTGCACCCACAACCGATGTATAAATTGAGATCACCAAACCAACAACCAAGAGCATCATTTACCACCTCCTTGGCCCATCTCTTTCAGGCTCTGCGGCCAGATCTCCGTCCAGCAGCATTGGTGATCAAACCCCTCGATCTGCTTTACAACTCCACCCTGCCTGTACACAAAACGATTTATAATTGCAGGAGGTACAATTCTGTCCTCAGCACCAGCCCAATGCATTGCTGAGGAAATAACTTCATGATTTCCACCTCTCTGAAGTGGATCAAGTGATCCCATCAATGGCGACACCCGATGCCACTCACTCCACATCGAAAGCGCAAGAGGTGCGGCAACTGTCATCAACTGCTCTACATCGCTACGCTGCTGGGCCAACAATGTTGCCAGCACCCCCCCACCTGAATACCCAATCAATCGAATCTGCGTTGCCCCGGCTGCCCCCTTAACTTGATCAATCAACTGCTCATAGGTTTCAATAATTTTTGGTGAAAAACGCTGCCCCGTCCACCATGATGGATTGCAGTCTTTCAGCTCTACCTCACTCAGATACTGGCAAGGCCGCCCCAAGTAGACCACACTACTAGAATGATCAGCTGCTGCCAGTTGGAATGCTTGAGCTTTTTTTGGTGTTGGATCAGCAGAAGGTTGCCAGCGCCTTTTCCAAGCATCACCATCACCCTCAATATAAATGGGCAATAGTGTTTTACCACTTATCGAGCCATCTCCATATCGTACCCACCCTCTGACTGGGATCATCCCTTGCTCCAAGTTAAGTGGGCGCCACCCTGCTGCAACCTGTGCAGGGGCATTTGGCAGCACTGTTGTTGAGCTGGGTAGCAAGGCACATCCAGACAGGAGCAGATAAAAAACATAGAATGGCGGGCCTCTAAAGCGCAATATTCAGGTTAACCATCACAGTATCGTTATCGGCATTATCTCGACCAACTTCCTTAGTCCAAACAAACCCACCATTAGTATTTTCATCAATATCAAACAGATTAACGCCCACTTTCAATTCGTACCCAGAGCGATCCCACTGTGAATCAGTAGTGGCTGTCTTCAATTTGGTATCCCGAACAAAACCAACTCCAGCATAAGGCATATAAGGGGTTCCGCCCACCATTGTCATCCACTCACCGATTTCAATCCCGATACGCAGTTGATCAAGACGACTCTTAAAGCCACTATCAGCTTGTTCAATCCCAGCGACTACCGAGTTTTCCGCATCATCAATAGAATAGAGATACCCAGCCCTAGCACTGATCTGCGTGGTATCTCGCCACTCCACATAACTAAGATTAGCTGCTAAAAAACGGCTGTTCGAAGAGCCAGTAATAGTTGACCCCTGCTCCAAATTAGAATGTCCAAATCCACCAATCACATCCAACATGAAGTGGTCATCCAGTTGAACTCCAAGATAAGGTGAAACAACATAACCATCACTATCGGCCCGGACCTTTCCAGTAGTAATAGTTCCATCACTGTTATTCCATGCTACCGAGACACCAGCAATCATATCTGGGGAGACCTGATAGTCTCCTCCAAGCACCAGATTGGTAACATCACTACTACGCTCTTTGCTACTTGCTAAATAGTCAGACTTATTACGAGATATATTCCCCCATACATTCCAGCCATCCACTCCGTCACCTGCAGCCAATCCAGTTTGTTGATATTCAAATGCGGAACGTTTTTGATTATCTGAGTCTGGGGAGGAGTATGAAGGTGGAGCCGATTGCCCCCCTGTCAAGCGGTCACTAATATTGCTAGAGACCATAGCAACTTGCTTTACTACCGTTGCCTGAGTATTCTGCACCACTCCAGATGCTGTCCCTTTGTCTCCACCGCCACAACCATACAGAATTTTTGACCGTTGAACATCTAGCTCAGCTTGCTCCCAAGAAGTAGAGTACCAAGTGCTACCATTGCTCACACTTGTTGGTCCTATCTCATAGTCAATATAGGTGTAGTTCCCTGCTGCAGTAAACGTAGTTCCCAAGTGAGTGTAGTAGCTATTATTGGTATTACGACTGTCAACATATCCTTCAATAGCATCCCAGTCCGTACAGGTGATTGTTGCTGACATCACTTCTCCAGCACCCAACAGGCCTGTTGCTGCAATCACTGCCATAACCAATTTACTTTCCTGAAATGAATATAACGCACCACTCTGTACAGATGATTTTTTTTCTAAAACTGAATTTCTTCTTTTTTTATATTTACTAACTCAAGTTTCGGAGTTCAAAATCATGCATTCAGCCCCCTCAAGCCGCATCAGGCAAGGCTTCAAGCTCCATTGTAAATGCATCAAGTTGTAGTGCTTG
>DUYW01000248.1 GCA_013349825.1 Gammaproteobacteria bacterium
GCCAACAGATCTTTGCTGCAAAATACCTCAACTTCTTACCCACAGAAGAGGAGCTGGCAGCAGAAATCCAGAAAGAGCGACAACTGATTGAGCAACGAATTGGGGAGATGGATAGTGAGTAGTGTCGACGCTGATCAATATGATATTCACGATCTAGCTATCGCCTATCGCAAGGCAAAGGCAGATCTTTACTATTCGTCAAATGCCAATTTGACGATGATTGCGGAGTACGAGGTTGATTTAATCACCAATCTTGAAAAACTGCTGGATAAAATAATAAGTGGAGATATGGGGTGGGTAGAGGGCAAGGATAAGGATGATAGTTTTTTGGGTAGCTGGAAACTGGTTCCAGCAAAAATAGATCACGATAAGAATAGCAAGCTAATCTACTCTTCCCGGAAAGAGGAATGGGAGCAGCGCTGTAAGCAGGAGAGGCCGAAGGCGCAGTTTCGGTTAATGGCTGATAAACTCAGTCTTGATTTATATGTTCTTTCTACCCTCTGGGTACTTCATGTCGGGGAGAAGTTTGACAAGAAGCTATCAGATAGCGCCTATGGAAGTCGTTTACGCAGAAAGAAGAATGAAGAACAATCAATCAATAACCTCTCTTTGGGTACCTTCAAACACTACTTTACACCTTACAGAAAGTGGCGTGATAACGGAATTCAGGCAATGCGGGAGGGGATCAAAGCCAAGAAAGATCTCGCTGTTCTGACGGCAGATATAACCAGCTTTTACCACTGTCTTGATCCCCATTTTCTGGAGCTGAAGGACAACCCATTTTTTGAACTATTTTCAGATGTGGAACAAGATCTGACAGAGCGTGAAAGACACCTTCACAAACTATTCGTTAGCGCCTTGATTGCTTGGGCTGAGAGTACACCGCTGAAAACAGGTCTGCCTGTCGGTTTGCCGGCCTCGGCACTGGTAGCCAATCTTGCACTGATTGAACTGGATCAGATCATAGAAAAGCAGGTAGTTCCGCTCTACTATGGTAGATATGTTGATGATATTATTCTGGTACTGCATAACGGTTCTGAATTTAAGTCAACAGGAGAGGTTTGGGATTGGCTGTTTGCTCGATCAAATGGGGTGTTAGATTGGGTAGAAAGCAACAAAGATAGTGGTAAGGAAAAAGCAGTTCAGTTTAAAGGTACGTGTTTGAAAAATAGTAAAATCGAGTTTTCAAATGAGAAAAACAAGCTCTTTCTCATTTCCGCCGAGGGTGGTAGCGCATTGGTTGATTCTATTGAGCAAAATATCAATCAACGTTCCAGTGAGTGGCGACTATTACCTGATCTGCCAGTAGAGCCTGAACAGATCACTACCGAAATTGTTACAGCAATGCAGGATAATGGAGAGGCAGCAGACAGTCTGCGAAAGACCGACTCCATCTCCACCCGCAGAGCACTTTTTGCAATCCGCCTGAGAGATTACGAGGCCTACCAGCGAGATCTGGAGCCTGATGATTGGAAACAATATCGTCATGCGCTGTACCAGATGGTAATTGACCATCTACTGGTGTTGCCGCACTACTTTGAACTACAACAGTACTTACTCCGTGTTATTCGTATGGCGGTGGCATGTGGAGATTTTGAGTATTTGTGCAGGATGTTGGTTTGTTTAATGGAACTGATGGAGCAAGTTGAACATAAGTGCAATGTAGTAATCAAATCAGCAGATAATGATGTTGAACTGATAATCGATAAGATCCAGTCTCACTGGATTAGTCCGTTCTGTAAGGCATTAACTGAACATATTACTGCAGCCTTGCCAACTAAAAATTCGGAACAATTTGTCTCAAAATGGTGTGAGTTTAAGGAGAGCATTCGAAAAACGAAAATTAGAAGATTAATAATCTGGACAAAGAGAGAGTCAATAGAGAATCTCATAGAAAAACAGGCGAAACTCTTTTCATCAGATCTTGCCCAAACACCATTCCGGCATATCGGTTTGCTGGAGGAGTTGGTAAGCCAGCAAGGAATACCAAGAAAAGAGACGGTTCAGTACATCGAGGAAAGTAAGCAACTATTCGATGAAGACGATGATGTGATAGTTAATGGAGCAAAAATACTATCGGGTTGGTTTGAGTTAGGGGCAGGCAGGTGTCCAAATGGCCTGCTTTTCCCAACACGCCCTGTCAGCTTGCACGAACTTTATCAACTGTCAGGTAACTGCTTGGACAAGGAGATCCAGGAACAACTAAAGCAGGTTATGTTGGCTCAACGAGGTTTCAACCTCAGTGACAAAATGCCTCAATGGAACAACGAGGGAGATCTGTTGAAGGTTCCTGATGGGAAGTCAAAATCAGAGTATAAATTTGCACTTTCCAGCTGGGAAACTGGGGAGGAGAGTTGGGTGGCTGCTGTCACCAAGCAACCGTATAATCGATTGAAGCACTACCAGCGGATGACAAGGCTGATCAATACGGTGATCGAGCAAAAAGAGAGACCTGACTACCTCATACTCCCAGAGCTGTCGATACCGTCACGATGGTTTATGGGGTTCGCACTCAAATTAAACAGAAAAGGGGTTTCGCTGATTGGGGGAGTGGAGTATCTGCACCATGCCAAAAAATATGTGCGAAACCAGGTCTGGGTAGCGTTGACCCATCAGGGACAGGGCTTCCCCTCTTTGATGATCTACCGGCAAGATAAACAGATTCCAGCACCTGCCGAGGCTAAAGAGCTGAAGCGGATCGCAGACAAAGAGTTGTTGCCAGAGATTTTTGAACCAGACCACCCGCCGGTAATCGAACATCGAGGACTCCGTTTTGCGCTGCTTATTTGCAGCGAGCTGACCAATATCAACTACCGTAGCCGATTACGGGGAGAGATTGATGCACTCATCATTCCGGAGTGGAACCGGGATACGGGAAGTTTCAATGCGTTGGTAGAATCAGCTGCACTCGACATCCACGCTTTCATCATACAATGCAATGACCGAAAGTATGGGGATAGCCGTATCCGTGCCCCCTACAAAGAGCGATGGCTGCGGGATCTGTTACGGGTCAAGGGCGGCATACACGACTACTGCGTGACTGAAGAGATCGATGTGCAGTCTCTACGCCAATTCCAGAGCAGCAACCACTCACCCGGTACACCATTTAAGCCTACTCCTGATGGTTTTCAGATCAATCTGGAACGGAAGGTGTTGCCGGTGAAGGAATCAGAATGATTCATGAATAGCGAAAAACTTCTACAAGGCATAGCTCCAAAATTCGAGAGTAACCGAATTGTGTTCTGGCATGATCCAGAAGGAGGCTATGTGGATCTCCTGCCTGCATTATCCACCTCTTTGGAGGGAA
>DUYW01000106.1 GCA_013349825.1 Gammaproteobacteria bacterium
GTCCATAGTGTCCATAGTGTCCATAGTGTCCATAGCGTCCATAGTGTCCATAGTGTCCATAGTGTCCAAGATCAAGGCGAAGATTGCAGCCAATAGCAGGCTATTAGCAAGATTTTCAACGAAGAGATTGGGCGCTATAGGCATCAGCCATTTACACATGACTTATTCAGGAGTTCCTTAGCCATACCCCCTATTTTTCGTTAAATAGTTGAACTATTCGTCTCAAATGATAAAAAAATCTGTCTCAAGCCGGCTTCTCCTCGCTACGACTTCTATTCTCGGACAGCCACCTAGGAAATACGCTACCGCCATCGGAGACCACATACTTGTGCCCGAAACTACTGCAATCATTAGCTCATCTATGATACGTGGCTAACCATCACAATCATAGCTGTCAACCACATTCAACCACCCTTAATTTTCTTATCTAGCTATAAAGCCTGGAAACAGATTTAACTCTGAAACCTGAATCCGTGACTTAAACTCCTTGATTATTCGAACAACCATCTGATTTAAATAATAATTCACAGTATAATAGAGCTTATCACAAGCTCACTCCGGCCTTGCTTTGGTCGGTTTGGCGCTTAATCGTCACACCTCGTTGATAAAGGGCTCGCGCAGCATCGTTAAACGGCATGGCATCCCCAATATCGAATTGATTCGCACCTATGTGGTAGAGTAAAGAGCAGGGGCTAGCCCCTACCCTCCCTCATCAAACCGTGCATACGGTTCTCCCGTACACGGCTTTCCGATATCCTTCTTCTACAAGGCATTGTGCTTCCACTTTGCACTGGTTGGAACTGGGTAGAGTCCGTACTGCTGGTAGAGTATCTTTGAGCTGAAACGCTTAAAGCCAGTGCCACGAAACCTAACTTTATGCCGTCGCATCAGGTGTGTACGTACACGCTCTTCAATATACCATTTCATCCCACCAAGAGCTGTACTACTATTGCGATAATGAAAGTAGTTGCACCACCCATGCACGCTTCTGTTCAGTGTACACATGAGTCTGTCCATCGGAAGTACTAGAAGAGGCAAACATCCTACTTGAATCTCTCAAGCTTCAATGACAACTCAGTGCATCCAGCGATAGCCCTACTCCTTTTGAGGGCAGGAGTATGGTTGTAGTGTCGATAGTAAGTGATAGACACAATAATGAGAATTGCTGGTTACACCAGACTCCAGTTGACAGCATTGCTNTCATTGACCACAATGAAAGCGATTGCGCTATGATTTTTGGAGTTTATACAATGGCAACATTAACAATCCGTCAATTTGATGATGACCTAAAAGAGCAGCTTCGCATTAAAGCAGCACATAACCATCGATCTATGGAAGCCGAAGTTCGTGCGATTCTCAAGAGCGCTTTGTCATCCAATAATATTCCAGCTTCCGGTTTGGGCTCAGCTATCCATAAGCTGTTCAAAGAAAAAGGCAGTGTAGATTTGCAACTTCCTCATCGAAGTATGGCAAGAGAGATTCCTGATTTCTCATGATCCTGCTAGATACGAATGTTATTTCAGAACTGATGCGCTCCGAACCAGAAGCAATCGTTCTTGATTGGGTAGACCAACTTAACCGAGAGACAACCTATATCAGTACGATTAATCAAGCGGAGATTCTTCAGGGAGTAATGCTTCTGCCCGATGGCAAACGGAAGCAGCAACTGATAAAGAACGCAAAGCAGATGCTTCAAATGTTTGAACAACGTATTCTTCCGTTTGATATCAGAGCAGCGAAAATCTATGCTGAAGTGGTTGTAGAAAGACAGCTGCAGGGCCGTCCTATACATTTTCAAGATGCACAAATTGCAGCAATCACGATTGAATACAATTGCGCTATCGCAACTCGGAATGTGAGTGATTTTGAAGAGATTGAGAGACTAAAAGTTACTAATCCTTGGCAGCAGCTATGATGTGTAAAATTTGAATCCACGCCTTATTGACTGCGGCACGTTGGTTTGAGTGGAGCTTTTTATACGCCCGCTTAAAGGTAGGCTTTTGGGTGATTTTCATCACTCAACAAACTCGAAGACCTCTGACTCCTCTTCCACGGCTACCAGTGTATCTCGGACAAACTCAATCGGCAGATCGGGATTATCCAAGGCAGCTCGCCCGACTTTGGCCCAATAAGCAACCTGCTGCGGCACAGATCGCATTTCTGCCCTGGATCTTGTTTTGGCTAGTGAATACAGATCGTCATCGATTCGGATTGAAGTGCTCATATGTAAAGTCTCTTTTAGATGCGTTACGCTACAATTGTAGCACTCTATTCCCAGCAGTAAAATAGTTCCTCATCAACCAGTGACCAGTCAGTAAACACTCTCTATCAGCATCGATCCAGCAGGTCTACACAAAAAGTCTGGTAGCACTAGAGTCAACTTAAGAGACCCCTAGATACATTGAGTTGTCACTGAAGCTTTAGAGATTCAAATAGGATGTTTGCCTCTTCTAGTAGCATCGGCTCAAGTTCAGCAAGTCGTGAGATCAAGTCTATTTGGCAATGCGTTACCGTTAAAACAATGATTGTGTCTTCTATTTCAGTACAGACCAAGTGATGTTTCTGTACGGGGTAGAAAGAAAATGCTCCTGAAGCTTTATCCTTTGTTTGAAGAAGCCCAGGATGTTCTTTAATTAGCAACAGACCATTTTGAACACCCTCGATATAGCGATTAGCCGCCTCAACCCCAAACTGGTTTATTGAATAATCCCTGATCTCAGACAAGTCAAACATTGCCCTATCTGTCAGTTGTAGGTCTGCCATTCTGGCTAGTTAGACAAGAATTGATCTAGGTCCGCGTTTAAATCACCCGAGAATTTAGTGGTACGACCAGCTATAGCATCTTGGTACCCGCTTACAATGTTCGTTCTCAATTGCTGAGCTTCCATTCTCTCTTTTTTTTCTCTGAGCAAACTTCTCAGGAATTCACTGGGTGTAGCATAAAGAGACCCATCACCCGTGTTACGGTCAACGAAAGCGCGAAGTTCATCCGTAAGCGATAAATTAAGACTGTTTGACATTAAGCATTCCAGAAAAAGCTGATAATTTAATTGAATTATCACATTGCGTGGCGAATATTGTCAATAAATGTCATACATCTTCAAGTTCTGGACGCAACTCTGGACCGGATAAAGATAGAGCCCCCCTACCGAAGACAAATTGAAATGTAGCAAATCATACAGCCAACCTCTCTCTCAGCCATATCTTAAGGAACCTCTGAATAAGTCATGTGTAAATGCCTAACGCCCATAGCGCCCAATATCTTCGTTGAAAACCTTGCTAATAGCCTGCTATTGGCTGCG
>DUYW01000215.1 GCA_013349825.1 Gammaproteobacteria bacterium
AATGTAATCATGCCCTCGTCGAGCAGCAGTCTCATCGACACCAAGATTTTGGACGCTGGAGAAGTCTTCCTCACCCCGCGCCTTGGGGATGTAGTGGTCAAGAATTCCCCAGATCCGATCATTGCCCCGAATGTTGAATAGATCCTGTACNCGNGCAACCGGCATCGCCTGACAGAGGGTAATAATCAGCGCCTCCATAAGCAGGGTAAAGCCGCTCTGTGGGCGTGCCCATGGCACTTCGGCCTGTGATGTTTTGCCGCACCCAGAACAGGTGACGCGAGGGATCTGCGCATGAATATAGGCATCAAATTGAAAGAAATTGAGGTGTCGCCACTCACGACTACGAGTGTCATGGACAGGCTGCGCCTCTGCACTGCACTTCGGGCAGGTAAAGCGAGAACCCGCCTCAAAGGCGACATCAAAATCGATACGGTGCTCCTTCTCCAAAAAGCGAACACCGACTACCTCCCAAGGCGACTGAAGGCCCAAGGCTGCAGTGAAGAGAGAAGTCTGATCCATGATATATAACTCCTTATTTTGAGAGATTGCCTGTGGACTTGTGGAAATCTCCCTTCGGGAGACCGGGGGAAAAGCCATGGGTAACAGGAACGCTTCGCTCCCTGTTATCCACCGCTTTCCTCCCCTTTTCCACAGGGCCCACCGGCTCAGCAGCAACCACTATATGTTGTGGTAAGGTTATCATCAGATTTTAGGCGCTACCCACACAATTCAGGAACGAACCTCATTATGCTCGCAAGCGGAGTTTACGCGGTGAGCAAATTAGCTAAACAATCTAATGCAGGAGGAGTAGCCAGTTTACTCGCGTTGGGTTATGCCTCGAAAGAGCTAGTAGGGACAACAACCAATACCGAAGTAATTATCAACACCACAATATACAACACCGACCAAATTGTATTGCAGCGCTCATCTGATATCTACTATATAAACGATTTAGACTCATCTCATTACAAAAAAGAATCCGTTACTCAAATGGAGGTAGTAGCACAATGAACAAGTGGATACGCCATATTAGTCTATTGATGACCATAGGTTCGTTAACTGCGTGTGTGGGTGTCAAGGATGAAAACTTGATTACCACAAGTTACGAAGCCGCAGATACTCTACTCATAAATACTGAAAATAATCAAAGTTCGCATAGAGTCAATCTAAAGAAAGATAAACCCATTGTAGTGGCTAGTTTTGTAAATGTGGACAATATGCTTGAGTCATCAAGGCTTGGGCGAATTGTGTCAGAGCAGTTCTCTTCGAGATTAAGTCAACAGGGGTACTATATTGTTGAGCTAAAACTAAGAAAGAACATATTCATCAAAAATGAAACTGGGGAATTACTCCTCTCGCGTGAAATTAAAGACATCTCAAAAAATCACGGCGCCCAAGCTGTAGTAATTGGAACGTATGCAGCGGGTGATAAGTATACCTATGTCTCTACCCGAATTGTGAACCCTGATAATAATATGATTATAGCATCACACGACTACAGGCTACCTATGGGGAGAGACACAAGAAGACTGCTCGAATAAGCGTCGGCTTCCACTGTACCAATCTGATCTCAGAAAAAGTTCAGCATAAAAAATTTCATAAAATATTTTGAGCTTTAGGTGTGCGTCTTCCTTTACCCGGTGCGGCGCTACGCTGGCACCCAACCCGATTCCTAATCTGACAGACCATCTCGTTTTCCAGTATCACGATATGGGACCCTAACTTTTAAAACCCACACCTTCCGCACCTTACCCACAGTTCGCGTGATAGATGGACGCTTTCCCCTATGGATAAGCGGCTACAGGTGCTACGCGGCAGCCATTGAGAGCGGTGTTCTGTTGCCACTACGTCAGACTGTACAAGCACAGACTGACTGCGTTACAGAGGCTCTCAAGTGGCACAGCCAACAGCCTGCGGCAGATGGCTGGCAGCCTCCCTTCGGTCGGCAGAGACCTGATGCCTATGGCCTCAGGTATTCGCTACGCTTCCGACTATCGTCTCCAACTTCACTCATGGCGCTCGTTCCACTTCAGCACTCCAACAGGCACCGGTTGCGCCAAGTTACATAAGACGGATTAACCGCAATCGCTTCGCGGCTGTCCGCTTCGCCGGTCAATCAGATCCTATGTAAAATGTCACACCCGTTGCTAATCTGTTTCCGCGCTTACGCTCCACTCGCTTTGTGCCGGTGCTAGTCGTAATGAGTGTGCATACCGTAAACAGTGAACAGCCACATCTACAGCGGCTTACAAGGTAGAGTGATCGGTCTTTGAGAAACACAAGCCAGCGACATAAAACCTATAAAGAGAGACAAGAGACTAATCAAAAAAAGGAGGGTTGGTTAACTCTGAGTCATATCTAGCCAGTTTTAGCAGGTCAGTCTCAGTCATTTGTTCAAGCTTCTGATGGAGGTGTTTTATCTGACGCTGACCATTTACACGCTTCAGTAGATCAGCCTCCTGATTGGGCTTATCCAGCCCTGTAAGTTTCGCAAGCTCTACCGTGGCTCGTATCATACCTTTGGTGTCACGCTCCCTCTGTGCGGTATTGTAGGCCTGTATGAGCATGGTGCAGAGCTGCTGTAGCTTGATCCCCTGTTGATCTCTCATCTCCTGTTGTCGCTGGTTAATCAGGCGCTGAATACGAGGTTTAGTCAGTAGGATAGAACCGTAAGCAGGCGATAACCCTGCTTTCTTGGCTGCAAGGCCGATACCGCGCATCTGCTGCTCAATGAGATTGTCCACAAACTGATGGTGCTGGGGTTTATGTATGACCATAAAGGGATAATAGCATGTGCTGCTTAAAAAATAAGCAGCAATCTGGCCGTGGGTGTTTGTTGCTGCTCTGAGGAGGTCTGAGGGGGGAAAAGGGTGAAAATTTTCAAAAAGGTTTCTGGCCAATATAAAAATAAAATATAGATTATGTATACCGTTTTTTTTTATTTCTTTAGAAATCTATTTAACAAAAAAACACCCTTTTCACCCCTCAGACTTCCTCAGACAAGAAAGCAGCATCTTTAAACTCAGCGGCCATAAGCCCTTTGGATATTACAACTCTCCCCCATCCCAATCACATAAAGAACAATCAATGCATCATACGCAGGAGCAGCACCAGAGGCAGGGAAGGTTGACCGCCTCCGCTTGTGGTGTGCCACCCTATCAACCAGCACAGTCCCCTCTGGTTGGAGCCATACCAACTGGTTATTCTTCTTTACCACTGTGTGGCCCAAACCTATCATATTCTTTCGCAGGTTCTGAGTCGACAGTTTATACCCTG
>DUYW01000170.1 GCA_013349825.1 Gammaproteobacteria bacterium
CACGTTACAGCAATGTCAGCGACTACATGCGGGATCTGATCCGTAAGGAGCAAGATCACTCCGAAAAGATCGAAGCGATGCAGCAGCATGTTACGGAAGGCATCGAAAGCGGTGCTGGCTCATACACTATGGCCGAGTTACGCGAGATTGCGCATAAGCAGACTCACGCCCCGGAATGAGCTATTCACTTAGCAAAAAGGCCGAGGAAGACATTATTGCAATCTACCTTGAAGGCGCTTCTCAATTTGGCACCAGACAAGCAGATCATTATCACCAGAAACCGGAAGAGGCATTCCGGTTCCTAGCAGATAACCCAGAAGCAGCAAGACATCGAACTGAACTAAGCCCTCCGGTACGGCTCCACCCCTTCAAATCACACATCATTCTCTATACAGCTGATGAGAAGGGAGAAGGATTTTCTTAACGTCCATATATGCCACTAAACATCACAGTCATCATCTCCACCAAGCAGAAAACCGAGGCCAAAGATCGCTAGCACCCCCAATACAGCACTCCCCTCTTTGGTTGTAAGCAGATCGAGAATTGCTCCCAGCGCAGCAAAGATAAACCACAAGATCATAAAACCCATTACACCAGAGAGCATGTTTCCTGTATCTATCCAGATCCAACCACCAGCAAACAACCCTATTAAAAGAGGCATCACTCTTCCCTCACGATCTGTTCATCTTCCGTTGAAACATCACCAGCCGCATGGCCACCACCCCAGGCATCGACATTGAATATCTCACGCCAGCCCCGTTGATCACTGTCTAATTTCCTCTCTTCATTCGACATCTTTTGTAACCCTTCACGGTTATCAACCACCCTCCTCTCGACCACCACTCCTTTCTCTATCCGGATCATCAAATCCTGCTCATAAACAGAGCCAAACCCCATGTGTACATACTCCAGCTGTTCACCCTGTGGAATTCGTATGGTCTCGCTGATCCAGTCCGCAAACAGCGGATGACCTCCTTCAATCACATATTTTCTGCTGAACTTGTTGAGGTAAATCTTATCATCACGGATCTCCCACGTGGCTACATAGCCTCTCCAGCAAGCTGTACACTCCCAGTCATCCTCACTTGCTCCTTCTTGCAACCTAACCCGGTCATCTCCTTCAGGCGGTAACGGAGGACAGTAGGCCATTGAGGTATCCTCTCCATCCAAAATCAGATTCTCATGAAATTGCGCTGTCATAATCTTCTCCCTCTTCTATCCGGCCAGCTCATACCTTTTCAGCCTGAGCCACTGATCCAGTACCGATGAAACATAGTGAATACCCAAAGAGTGAGCCGTATCGACTGCGTAGAAGCAGTCCGCGTTCAACCTCTCCCCCAGTTGCGCCACCCGCACCGGATTGCTCTGCCAGTCATTCTCACCCACATGGATCTCCAGTGATACTGGTATTGGAAACTTTCCTGCATAGACCCGCTTCATCAATCGATCTGCTCTGGGGGGCGTAAACGAAGAGAAACTCTTCTCATGCGCTACCCCACCCAGTATTGGCGATAGCAACAACAACCTCCCCGGAAAGGTGCGCATCTCAGCAAGCGCATGGAGCAGCAGATAGGCCCCGTACGAGACCGCAACCACTTCCGCCTCTGGATACCAGTAGTGCGCTTTCAGGTCTTGCTTGATGATATTGGTCTGATCCTGAAACCCATACCCCGCCAAATCACCCGTCACCTCTCTTCCCTGCAACAGGTAACCCCGCTCAGAGAGTGACAGACCCAGACCAGCCTTTATCTCACCACCTCTCCCCGGCAAGTAATAGATCGATTCCACCACCGTTTTCTCTCCCATGTATTTACTACTCCCCATCAGCATAGCCCATCAATGCGACGCATCATGTCGCCAGACACATCCTCGCTCTCGATTTCGCAGATACCAGTTGAAAGTGACCCATCCACGATACTCCTCATAACTGCCGTACCGAATCGCCTTACGTTGCATGTAGTCCATGGTTTCGGCAAGAAACTGATCAGCCTCCTTTTCCTTACTGGAGAGGCGCTCTCTCACTGTCTGATAGATTCCATCACACCCATCCCAGAGCCGTTCGTTGATATAGATACCTGCATCTGTGAGCTCTTCATAACTGATACGTTTGAGGACAATCGCCACCAGAGCAAAACAGTGCCATGACTCAAACCCCCTGTATCGGCCTGCTCCACCAAGACGATGGAAGTAGTCACAAACTACAGAGGCAGCCACTTTGAATTACCACTACTGTCATCCACGGTCTACCCCTTGCGCTTCTTGCCATAGCGCTTGATGTCACAACCGGTATCAGTATCAACAGCCACCAGCTTCACAAACTGGTCCAGCCCCATCGCCCTCATATTGCGGATCGCATTACGCCCTACACCACCTACACCCATCACAGTAATATTGGCACCAGGTCGCAGCGACATATCCCGGAACGCCTTCACAACCTGGTTGGTACACTGAACCTTTCTCTTCTGTTTACTCTTCGCCTGCCCTTCAGCCGCTTCATGAAACATAGCCGTTCTCCCTACGTTTTCTTTAATACAATCAAATAATTGCAAATTGGATAACGAATACTAGAGAGCACAAGCGACACAGCTCGTCGGGCAAGTAGGATTAAAAATGTCGAAGTAGTGTTATTATCAAGAACCAACCTGAACGATCAGGCCGAGCAGTTTGTGAACCATAAAAGCGACAGAGGGTGTCGATTAACGATCTATTCTGATGGATGCAGCACTACGACAACTGGAGATGATGCGCCTCATTCCACGCGCACCACGCTCCATTACCGTGACCCGACTGGCCGAGAAGCTGGAGGATGAGGGGTTTGCTATCAATGTGCGCACCATCCAGCGAGACCTCAATGCACTGACCTCACTGTTCGACCTACGTAACAAGGCGGTGGGCCGTACCCAGAAGTGGTTCTGGGGAGAGAATGCAGAACTGATCGACATCCCCGGCATGTCACCACAAACTGCACTAACCATGTTCATGACCGAGCTATTCCTCTACGACCAACTCCCCCGCTCCATCACCAGCCACCTCACCCACCACTTTGAACAGGCGCGTGAGGTACTACAGAAACAGGGTGCACTCTCCAGCTGGACCGACAAGGTGCGCGTGGTACCCCGTACACAGCGGCTGATTCAGCCCAAGATTGATGAGGATATCGTTAAGGTAATCTACGATGCCCTGCTCAATGACAGAAAATTTATCGGCACCTACCTCAAACGTGGGGTACGTGTCAGCAAGGAGTACCCGGTCTC
>DUYW01000159.1 GCA_013349825.1 Gammaproteobacteria bacterium
GAAGATCGCAGCCAATAGCGAGCTATTAGCAAGGTTTTCAACGAAGATATTGGGCGCTATGGGCGTTAGGCATTTACACATGACTTATTCAGGGGTTCCTTAACAGGAGGCCGCTTCGGGTTCAGGCAGTGCTTCAAGCCGACCGGCTGAATGTCTGCAAGGCGTATTGTCGATGAGCGGCAGGATGCAGCAGAGCCACCTAGGTGGCTGCCCGAGAAGGCTGTTGAGTCAATTGAATAATCGCTTGAACGCACGACCTGCTGGTAATGGTAATCTGACTCTGGGTTGCGGACACAGAGAGGAGCGGATATTGCCTATTTTATTGAATACTGATATAATGGGTCGTTATCTACCTCCTGCGGGCTCCCTGTTATCCAATCACTTACTGTGAGGGTGAGAATATAATGACAATCAAGGGCAAATTAACATCGATCTCCGTTAGCCTGTTACTGGTTGGGCTCTTGCTTGGGTGGCAGAAATCTGTGATCGATGAGGATATCAGCAAGCTGGAGAGAGCTAAATTAACACTCTCTACTATCGAGAAGAACCTGCTAAGCATGAGGCGGTCAGAAAAAGACTTTCTCTTACGTCATAATCTGAAGTACAGAGAACGTTTTCTCACAACCTATTTTGATGTGAAAAAGAATATTCAGCAGCTACACGTCTATATGAAGGGGTATAGAGGGAAACATAAATATGCAGAGCAACTGGCCCCTTTTTTTGTTCAGCTCAACAGGTCTCTTGATCAATATTCCTCTTACTTTCAGATGCTTGTCACAATACAGTTGGAGATTGGAGCTGATCAAGAGAGTGGTCTCCGTGGAAAGGTGCGCAGTGCTGCCCATACTGTAGAAAAAAGCATTCAGGATTTAGGTGACGCTAATCTATTGGGCGCACTGTTGATGTTAAGAAGATATGAGACAGACTTCCTGCTTCACCTTGATGGTCAGTACCTCTCTCGGTTTGAGAGTAGCTTTAAGTTGGTTGGTGAAGAGATTAAACATACCCATCTACGCCCGGATAAGGGTGTGAATGATGAGGATACTCTACATTCAATAGATTTGGCGCTGCATGTATATCACTCCCTTTTCTTGCAGTTGTCAGAGAAGATTAAACAAGTCGGTCTGAATGAAAATGAAGGGGTAAAGGGAGAGATGCGCTCTGTTGCTCATCAGGTGGAAGAGCTGTTGGAGCGTGAAAGTAAGCAGTTATATGGATATATTGCACTACACATAGATTCTCATAAAGAGATTCAAGCAGCTACTGCGCTCTCAGTTTTCTTGATGTTGCTGTTGAGTATCGCTCTGTTGGCAAGAAGCATTATTCGATCTACAGGCCAGTTAACCGAAGAGATTCGAATGGTTAAAACTGTTGGAGACCTCTCTAAACGTGTCGAAATCTATTCACAGGATGAAATCGGAGTTTTAGCGGCATCATTTAATGAAATGGTTGAAAAGATAGAAAAGGAGCATGAAGAGGTTATCGAGTTGCTCGAAAAGACACGAATCGCTGAAGAGGTGGATCATGCTAAGAACAATTTTCTGGCTACAATGAGTCATGAGCTGCGTACCCCACTAGCATCTATCATTGGTAACAGTGATTTATTACTCAATAAAGTGAAAGATACTGCACACTTGGAGATGATTCGCTCGATTCATAGGTCTGGAAATTATCAACTGGCTTTGGTTGATGATATTCTGGATATATCGAAAATTGAATCTGGTACTTTTACTATTGAAGATGGTCCGTATACCTTTGTAGAGTTCATTCAAAATATCGAGCAGACCTTTTCTGTTATGGTGAAAGAGAAAGGGATAATCTTCACGGTAGAGCAGAAGAACCCGGAACCATTTCAGCTATATGGAGATATACAAAGAATCAATCAGGTTGTAATCAATCTGATTGACAATGCTGTTAAGTTTACTGAAGAAGGCTCAGTTTCATTAACTACAGAGGTGGTTGATCAGCAGCTGTACTTTACGGTTAGTGATACAGGGATCGGGATGCCCGCTGACGTAATCGATCAACTATTCAAACAGTTTTATCAAGCCGATAACTCGATTTCCAGGCGCTTTGGAGGTAGTGGACTCGGGCTGTTTATCAGCATGAATTTAGCCAAAATTATGGAGGGAGATATTCGGGTTGAGAGCGAAATAGACGAAGGGTCAATCTTTACCCTGGTGCTCCCCTATCAACAAAGTGACCTGCCTGCTGAGCAGTTTGAGGCCGGGCAGGAGAGTAGCTCCGTACTAAGCGTTCGTCTGACAGGTAATGTGTTGATTGCTGAGGATACCCCTGACCTGCAGATATTTGAGCGGAAGCTGCTGGAGAATATGGGTCTGACGGTTACTGTTGCCAGTAATGGTGAGGAAGCTGTGAGTCAGGAGCTGGAAAATCGATTCGACTTGATCCTGATGGATATGCAAATGCCGGTGATGGATGGGATTGAAGCGACCAAGCTGCTGCGTGCGACAGGAAGTGAGGTACCGATCTTTGCTCTCACCGCGAACGTGATGCAGAAACACCGGGATGCCGTCGATGAAGCCGGGAGTAATGGTTTTATATCGAAGCCGATCGATATTAAAGAGCTGATTAGTTCAATTAGGCCATTCCTGAAAGAGAGTCAAGAGGGGGGAACTCAACCAGAAATCGAGGTAGGGCAGCTCGTTGATGATGAGATGAAAGAGGCCTTTATTAAGGTTGTACGCGAGCGAAAAGAGGGGCTGAAGGTTGCGGTCGAAAACGAAGACTGGCCAGCTGTGAGAGGGTTGGCGCATGCAGTCAAGGGCACTGCCGCCACATTTGGGTATACAGCGCTCTCTGAATTAAGCAAAACCATACAGAATCAGGTAGATAATGCACAGATGGGGGAGGTGCCCGCTTTAACTGAGAAGCTCATTAATGAGTTAAGTGAAGTGTTATCAGATTCGGAATGAGCGCCTGCAATGGGTTGTCTGTTCTCATTCAGGTCTGTAGCTACCAAAAAAAGTACCCCTCATCTCTAAATCAGTTGCTTTTGATGGATGATTTGGAAGGGGCTGAGCAAGCCGGACCACTTGATATCGAACTTGAAACGGTCCGTGTGGTGATCCAAAGAAGCGGTTAAAATTACCTGGGTGCTTGTCCGAGAATAGAAGTCGTAACGAGGGGAAGCTGATTTGAGATAGATTTTGTCATCATTTGAGGCGAATAGTTCCACTATTTAACGAAAAGGAT
>DUYW01000246.1 GCA_013349825.1 Gammaproteobacteria bacterium
GATTTGATTNACAGATTTTGTCATCATTTGAGGCGAATAGTTCCACTATTTAACGAAAAGGATGGGTAAATATGGCCAAATTCAGCTTTTCCGCAGTAGATTCTCTATTCTCGGACAGGCACCTAGGTGTAACTTCATAAATTGTTAGAGGCAGCCTCAAGGGTAAGGTGCAAAAAGGAGGATTTCAGTGGACTGAGTCTTCTCTCTTTTGTATCGTTCACCCTTTACGAAATCGTATTGAGCTATGGTTCGTTCCTGGAGGAGAGAAAGATGGCAGTAATATTGGCGGCAGATGATTCAGAATCTTTTCACAGTACAATAGAGTACACCTTGGTTAACAAAGGTGGACACCAGCTGGAGCAGGCAGAAAATGGTTCGGCTGCACTAAAAAAGATTGAGCAGTATCGAAATAATATGGGGAAAAGTTATGACCTCATTTTGGCAGATGTCAACATGCCGGTAATGGGTGGGTTCGAAATGGTTGAAGAGATTCGCAGAATGGCAGATTATCGTCTCACCCCGATCATCTTTTTAACCACACAAAATTCTGATGAGGCAAAACAGCGGGGCAGGGATTTGAAGGCAACCGGATGGATTACCAAACCCTTCAGTCCGGAGGTGCTGCTGGGTGTGGTTGCACGTGTACTGGCGTGAGTGATCAACTATTTCTCAGAGCACAATTTAATGAGCACAAGCTTTGTTCAGAGCTTCCTTAAGTTAATGATAAAACAATAATTTATGAAACAGTATTTGGAATTAATGCGCCATGTCAGAGATTTTGGTGTAAAAAAAGAAGATCGTACCGGTACCGGCACCACCAGTGTATTTGGTTATCAGATGCGTTTTGATCTGTCACAAGGGTTTCCTCTGGTCACCACCAAGAAACTCCACCTGAAATCGATCATTCATGAACTGCTCTGGTTTCTCAGCGGAGAGACCAATGTTCGTTATCTGCAAGAGAATGGGGTACGGATCTGGAATGAGTGGGCCGATGAAGAGGGTGAGTTGGGGCCTGTCTACGGCTCTCAGTGGCGCTCCTGGCCCAAGGTAAATGGTGAACCAATTGACCAGATTTCGTTAATCATAGATCAGATTAAAAACAGTCCGGATTCACGTCGTATCATCGTTTCAGCATGGAATGTGGGAGAGGTTGAAAATATGGCGCTGCCTCCCTGTCACGCCTTCTTCCAGTTTTATGTGGCCGATGGAAAACTCTCCTGTCAGCTCTATCAGCGTAGTGCCGATATTTTTCTTGGAGTCCCTTTCAATATTGCATCCTATGCACTGTTGACGATGATGGTGGCACAAGTATGCGGGCTGGAACCGGGTGATTTTGTCCATACGCTGGGGGATGCGCATCTCTATTCCAACCATATGGAGCAGACGGAACTGCAGTTGGACCGGGAGCCATACCCCCTGCCAAAGATGAAGATCAATCCGGAAGTGAGCTCAATCTTTGATTTCAAGTTTGATGATTTTGAGTTGATTGATTATCAGGCACACCCTCATATTAAAGGTGCTGTTGCAATATGAGTCCGCACATTACACTGATTGCAGCAATGGCGAAGGATCGGGTGATCGGAGTGAATAACAGCCTGCCATGGGATCTCCCTGCGGATATGAAACATTTCCGGGCCAAGACCATGGGCAAGCCGATTTTGATGGGTCGCAAGACCTATGACTCCATTGGACGTCCACTTCCGGGACGTAAAAATATTGTTGTGACGCGAGATAGCGGCCTGCAAATTGAAGGGTGTGAAGTGGTTCAATCCATTGATGCTGCGCTGGCGGCAGCAGGTGAAGTGGAGGAGGTGATGGTGATGGGAGGGGCCTCCTTCTATCAACAATTGCTGCCACGTGCAGACCGCCTGGTGCTGACGATGATCGAACTGGAGGTGGAGGGTGATGCCTGGTTTCCTGCCTGGGAAGGCACTGAGTGGAGAGAGGTGGTGCGTGAGGATCATCCAGCAGATGAGCGTAACCGATGGCACTACAGCTTTGTTGAGCTGGAACGCATGACACGATGATCTTAAAGGTGTCGTTAACGGGGTTGCAGTGCCCCTTGACAGTTGATGGTGTGCCAGGTGGGAGGATCACAGTCAATCCGTAGTGCAGAGAGTTCTCCCCCCCATAGACAGCCTGTATCAAGCGCATAGACCTGTTCTTCACTGCGCACCTGTAGAGTGGACCAGTGACCAAAGAGAATACGTTGTGAACGGCTGGCCCGGTGGGGTACCTGGAACCATGGCAGCAGATCATCACTCGATTGTGACCCTACCTTTCCCTTGTTATTGAGGTCGAGCTTGCCATCCGGGGTACAGAAACGGAGCCGAGTAAAGCAATTGGTGATAAAGCGTAAACGATCTGTGCCTGACAGTTGATCACTCCACTTTTTGGGTTTGTTGCCATACATCACTTTGAGAAAATCACGATAGTGATCTCCCTGTAGTGTTGCCTCCAACTCCTTGGCGCGGGCCTGAGCCTGCTGTAGCGACCACTGTGGAGGGAGTCCGGCATGTACCAGCGTATAACCTAGTTTCGAATTATGGTGGAGCAGAGGACGGTGACGCAACCAGTCAAGCAGCTCGCCTCGCTGTTCTGATTGAAGAATGGGGAGCAAGGTATCAAACTTGCTGCTGTAGCGCTTATCCCCTTCAGCCAGTGCCAGCAGGTGAAGGTCATGGTTGCCGAGCACGGTAATGGCCCGCTTACCGAGTGCGCGGATAAATTGTAATGTCTCAAGAGAGTGTGGCCCACGGTTGACCAGATCTCCAGCAAACCAGAGTTGATCATTCTCCGGGTCAAAGTGAATGGTATCCAGTAGCTGCTTGAGTTCATCAAGACAGCCTTGAATATCGCCGATTGCATAGGTCGCCATAGTAGGTCTGGTAATGGATGGTTATAACGTAGTTGTAGGAAAGGGTGATTCTGATACTGTTCAGAGTACCTCTGTCTGGTTGCTGAGAGCGGCAAACTCCTCCAGAGAGAGTGTCTCTGCGCGTCGTTTGGGGTCGATACCGACAGCTTCAAACTGGGCGCTGCTGATCCACGATTTCAGGCTGTTGCGTATGGTTTTTCTGCGCTGTGAGAAGGCAGCCGTGACAATCTGAGTGAAACGTTGTTCATCATCGATAGCCGTTGGTGGTGTATCCCAGGGGGTGATACGCACAATTGCAGAGTTAACCTT
>DUYW01000195.1 GCA_013349825.1 Gammaproteobacteria bacterium
ACACACTTTCCAATGCCAACAAGGTGAGGGACTGGAGGATCTATGCCGACTGAGTATTCCGGACCATTCCGGCCACCCATTCCGGAGCAAACCGGCCACCGATTCCGATTTTATCCGGCCACTGATTCCGGAGCATTCCGGCCACCCCTAACTGGAGGGTAGTAAACCAGGGATAACCCATTAACCTGCCCCTTTTTCAAAGGAGGCAGCTATGTCCAAGAAGAGGTTATCCATGCGTAAAATTAAAGAAGTGCTTCGTCTCAAATTTGAGGTGAAGTTATCCAATCGAAAGATCGCAGAAAGCTGCGATATTGCACGTTCCACCGTATCCGAGTACCTGAGGCGTTTTGAGGCTACAGACCAAAGTTGGCCGCTTCCAGCCAAGATCGATGAGCTATCACTGGGGCGACTTCTATTCCCTCCAGCTCCATCAGCCACTGAGGTGCCGCGCCCTCTCCCCGACTGGCCCACCATCCATGCCGACCTGAAAAAGAAGAGCACGACCCATGTCACCCTGTTTCTACTCTGGCAGGAGTACAGGGTGGTACACCCGCATGGCTACCAATATAGCCACTTCTGCGAGCTCTACCGTAACTGGCTGGGTAAGGTTGATGTGGTGATGCGTCAGACCCACCGGGCGGGCGAGAAGCTGTTTATCGACTATGCAGGACAGACGGCAGAGGTTGTTGATCGTCAGACTGGTGAGGTAAAGCATGCACAGATCTTTGTTGCGGTGCTGGGGGCATCTAACTACACCTTTGCTGAGGCCACCTGGAGTCAGGGGCTCTCTGACTGGACTGGCTCTCATGTGCGGGCGCTGGAGTTTTTTGGAGGATGCCCAGAGATTCTGGTGCCAGACAATCTGCGTAGCGGGGTCTCCAAGGCGCACCGCTATGAGCCTGAGATCAACCCCAGCTATCAGGATCTGGCTCGCCACTATAGGGTGGCTGTAGTCCCCGCTCGGGTGAGGAAACCCAAGGACAAAGCCAAGGCAGAGGGCGGTGTGCTGCTGGTGGAGCGCTGGATTCTTGCGGTTCTACGCAACCAGCCATTCTTCTCCCTGCACTCACTCAATCTGGAGATCAGTAAGCTCCTGAAGCGACTCAATGAGCGCCCATTCAAAAAACTGGAGGGTACACGCAAATCCCAGTTTGAGCTGCTGGATCGCCCCGCACTGCAACCACTACCGGCAAACCGCTATGAGTTTGCACAGTGGAGCAAGGTACGGGTAGCACCCAACATCCATGTGGAGGTCGACAAGAGCTACTACTCCGTCCCCCATGCGCTGGTAGGGAAACAGTTGGATGCCCGTCTCACAGAGCGCTGCGTGGAGCTGCTCTACCAAGGTACACGTGTCGCCAGCCATATCCGCTCTCAAACCAGAGGGAGCTACACCACAATAACGGAGCACATGCCCATCAGCCACCAGAAGCACCTGGAGTGGACACCACAGCGGTTAATCAACTGGGCCTCTAAAAGCGGCGGTGCCACTGCCGCAGTCATTGAACAGATACTGCACAGCAGAAGTCACCCGCAGCAATCCTATAACGCCTGTTTTGGAATCATGCGCCTGGGTAAGGCGCATGGTAATGATCGGCTGGAGGCGGCCTGTCAACGGGGCTTGATCACCGGCGCTGTCGGCTATCGCCATATCGAATCTATCCTAAAACATGGGCTGGACCAGCAGCCACTACCAGAGATGGGCCAGACCGAGCTGGATCTACCAGAGCATAACAACCTGCGTGGCGCAGGCTACTACCATTGAGGAGAACAGAGATGATCAAACATAACCTACTGGATCAACTCCAGAGTATGCGACTCAACGGCATGCACAAGGCGCTACAAGGGCAGCTGGAAAACCCAGAGAGTGAGGCGATGAGCTTTGAGGAGCGGCTGGGTCTGATGCTCGATCGAGAGATCACTGAACGTGAGAATCGTCGGCTCCAGAGCCTCCTGCGCAAGGCCAAGCTGCATCAGAGTAGCGCACTGATTGAGGATCTCGACAAGCGGGCACCCCGTAAGCTCGACCATCGTCTGATGGGACAACTGAGTTCCATGCAGTGGTGCCGTGAGCGGCTCAACCTGATCGTCACCGGCCCCACCGGAATTGGCAAAAGCTGGATCGGCTGTGCGCTGGGCAACAAGGCCTGTAGAGAGGGGCTCTCTACCCGTTACTTTCGACTCTCTCGTCTGTTTCAGGCCCTACAACTGGCACGGGCAGACGGAACCTGGAGCAAGCTGCTACGAGAGCTGGCACGAACCGACCTGTTGATTATCGACGACTGGGGGCTGACCCCCATCACCGATGAAGGCAGGAGAGATCTACTGGAGGTACTGGATGACCGCTTCAACATCAAGTCCACACTGATCACCAGCCAGCTGCCAGTAGAGCACTGGCACGACTACATCGGAGACACTACCCTGGCAGATGCCATTATGGATCGACTGGTGCACAACAGTTACCGGATTACCCTGGAGGGGGAGTCGATGCGTAAACAGCACTCTGCATTAAACAAGGAGGAGACCAGCCATGAGTAAGGTGGATAATACTGTATCCAGACACAGCCTCCAGATGCGGTTTCACATCTATACCGCAGAGGGCAAAAAGCGCACCACAGTCTCATTGCACAGAAACCTTGCAGAGCTGGTTGCTATAGCACTGGGGTGTCGGCCTGAAAGCACAGAGGCGCAGCAGGCAACAACCCAGTGGCTACAGCAGCAATTTAACCAACATATGGACACCCGCTATGCGGGCAGACAGTCAACCAGCTACGCCATGCAGTCCTACTCATTTGAGCTCATTGCGGATAAAGTATTATCCAGTAAACACCTTGACTGGATCTTTGAGCAGGGGGGGTAAAGCGGCTGGATAACATAGTATCCATGGGGTCAGAAAACGGCTCTTTCCCCCACAAAATGAACAACAGGATTTGACAGTTTTTGGACTGAACCTGTACTCTCCGCCTATCCCTGATTTCACCCCCTTCGGGGGTGGCCGGAATGCTCCGGTTTAGGTGGCCGGTTTAGATCGGATTGGGTGGCCGGATTGACCGGAATACGCAGANAGCAACACACAGTACAAACGGCGCTACTCCAGTCCGCTGAGTACAGAAGAGAAAACGAATG
>DUYW01000171.1 GCA_013349825.1 Gammaproteobacteria bacterium
GGGGGGGGGGGTGAATGCACCCGGAGCCACGGTAAAGAGAGGCTCTATCTTGCAGTGGCGTTGCACCATGATCGACAGTCGGCCATAGGCGCTACTGTTGGGGGCCGCAGCCAAGCGATCAACCACCTCTTTCTGCAGCATAAAGTGCATGTCCTGAATCAGAGACTGGTGCTCCAGCAGGTGGAAAATAAGCGGTGTTGAGATATTGTAGGGGAGATTGCCGACTACACGTAGTGGGCGGTCCGGGCGAAATAGCGTAGTAAAATCAAACTTCAGTACATCGCTGCTATGGATGGTCAGGCGGCCCACAGCACTACACTGCCGTTCCAGTAACGGGATGAGATCACGGTCCAGTTCAACCGCATGCATCTGTTCCAGCAAGGGGAGCAGTTGACAGGTCAGTGCTCCCTGGCCGGGACCGATCTCTACCAGATTGTCCTGTTGGTGCGGGTTGATGGCGCTGACAATTTTGGCAATTACATTCTGGTCATGAAGGAAGTTCTGTCCGAACCGTTTTCTGGGGGTGTGCGTCATACTTGTTGTGCTACTGCGATTGCCTGTTGCAGGCTGCTCAGGTTGGCTCTGCCGGTTCCGGCCAGATCAAGCGCTGTGCCGTGGTCTACAGAGGTGCGAAGAAAGGGGAGTCCCAGAGTGATGTTAACCGCACGACCAAAACCACTATGCTTCAATACAGGGAGTCCCTGGTCATGATACATAGCCAATACAGCATCTCCTTGAGAAAGTATGGGAGGGGTGAACAGTGTATCAGCGGGTATAGGACCTTGTAGATCTATCCCCTGTTGTCTGAGTTGATTGATTACCGGGGTGATCACCTCAATCTCCTCTGTTCCAAGGTGTCCACCTTCTCCCGCATGTGGATTGAGTCCGGCAACCAGGAGTGAGGGATGACTCAATCCGCAATGGGTGATGAGTCCCTGATGCAGGGTTGTGATGATCTTTGTCAGCTTTTCTGTCGTGATTGCAGCGGCCACCTCATTGAGAGGAAGGTGGGTAGTGACCAGTGCCACACGCAGCGGTTTTTGCTGTGAGGTATCTTGTTCAGGGATGACCAGCATCATCACGACCTCATCAGTTTCACACAGTTGCTGAAGGTATTCTGTATGCCCACTAAACGGAATCTGTGTTACTACACCCCGTGGGCCACAGTTGCGGCAGATCAGTCCGGCCTTACCAGCCTGGTTGATGACCCCTTTGTGGATAGGGCCAGTAACCAGTGCGTGGTACTGTTGATCCAGACAGGCATCAGTTGCTGTGCGGATCGTCTCCAGTACATAAGCGGCACTGTTGGGGTTGAGCACTCCGGGCTGGATTGCTGCTTGCAGTGGAATGGGGTGGACGGTGAGCGCTCCTGCTTCGCGCAGAGAGTGCTGGCTGTTTACATTAATTTTTAGCGGTAGTCCGAGCTGTTGTGCGCGCTGCTGGAGCAGTTCAGGATCAGCAAATGCAATTAAATCATAATCACGCTCAGACTGTGCAATCTGGACGGCAAGGTCGGGGCCGATACCTGCGGGTTCGCCTGGGGTAAATGCGAGTCTCATTCAGGGTCCGGGCCCGGGAGATGGATCAGAGATCGTCGAGACGATACTCAATATAGGCATCATCTCTCAAACGGCGTAGCCAGGTCTCTGTGGCTTCACTGATCTTGCGCTTGCGGATCATCTGCCGAGCCTGATTGAGCTGATAGGTCTCGGTATTATCTTCCTGTTTGCGCTCAACCATCTGGATAATGTGCCATCCAAAGCGTGATTTGAAGATGGGGCTGAGTTCACCCGGTTTTAGTTTATCCATCTCGCGAACAAATTCAGGTACCAGATCTTCAGGATTTTGCCAGCCAAGATCTCCCCCATCTTTTGCAGAGCCATCTTCCGAGTTACTGCGTGCCAGCTCTTCAAATGACTCACCACTGAGCGCACGCTCCCGGATAATCCCCAGGCGGGGCTTGATCTCCTGTTCACTGACCAGCTCACTATTTTTAATCAAAATATGGCGTGCATGGGTCAGAGTAACCAGGTGGGTTTGAGGCTGCTCGCGAGACTCCAGCAGGGCAAGTAGATGAAAGCCACTGGCGCTACGTAGTGGCCCAACAAAGGGACTCTTTTTGAGGGTATCAAGCTGAGATGCAAATAGTGTAGGCAGTTCGGCTCGGGTTCGCCACTCCAGTACGCCCCCCTCCAGCGCCAGTGCACCCGCAGAGGATTCAGTTGCAGTCTGTTTGAAGTCAGCACCGCTATTCAGTTTTTGGAGCAGGTTATCTACTTTGCGTTTTGCAGCTTGAATCTGCTGCGGTGCGGGTGCTTCAGGCAGAGGGACCAGGATATGGCCCAGGCGATATTGGCGTGTGGTGTCAGCATTGTCTACAGCGAGTTGTTGTGCAAGATGCTGGACCTCACTTTCGGTAATATTGATCTTGTTCTCAATTTTTTTGATTTTGAGTTTTTCGAGTGCAATTTCCCGTTTTAGATTTTCCCTGAAGCTACGATAGTTGACTCCCTGCATAGTCAGAGCCTTACGGAACTCGGAGAGCGTCAGTTTATTGCGTTTTGCAATACTTTGCAGGGCGCGGTCTGTGGTGATCTCATCAATCACAATGCCGGCACGTGTGGCCGCCTGGGACTGTAAGCGCTCTGTGATCATCTTCTCCAGCACCTGTTGTGCCAATACCCCGATTGAGGGGAGTTTTGCACCCTGGCTTTTAAGTCGTTTTGCAATACCAGAGATCTCCTGCTCCAGCTCACTCTTGAGAATGATGTCATCATTGACAAGCGTCAGGATTCGGTCAACCCCTGTAACCTGTGCGATCACGGGAGAGTTTGAGAGGATTCCAAGCAGGAACAGAGAAAAGAGCAGCCGTAGAGATTTCATTCTAGAACCCTCGGACAAGCTCCTAGGTGCTTGTCCGAGAATAGAAGTCGTAACGAGGGGAAGCTGATTTGAGATAGATTTTGTCATCATTTGAGGCGAATAGTTCCACTATTTAACGAAAAG
>DUYW01000101.1 GCA_013349825.1 Gammaproteobacteria bacterium
TAGCTATGATTGCTACTCTCTCACAATGCTTATCTTTTGTCCACTATTTCGTTAAATTGATTACCCTAATGAACTGGGGTCTGAACGGTTACCTAATGGGTGCTCAAGTGGATATGGTGGTAAATATGGTTTGGCAACATCTGCATGGAAACCAAATTTACTGTAATACTCTGGATCACCATAGACGAAAACAACATTCACTCCACTATCCGAGAGTTGCTGGACACCATACTTAACCATGCGTGATCCAATACCGCAGCGCTGGTGAGCAGGAACAACGCCTAATGGCGCTAAGATATAGCCCGAGAAATCACCTGCACCTTTAACAGTAACAGGGCTAAAAGCAACATGCCCTACGACTACATCATCAACTTCCGCTACCCAGTGCATAACCTTTGGTCTTGTAGGTATATTTAATAGATCGACAGCAACCTTTGACACCAAAGCACTTTCACTTTCAGGGAAAGCGTTCAGATGAATATTTTTGATTACATCACTATCAGCTATTGTTGCTGCTCGAATATCCATGTGCTGATTGTAACCTACAGTGTGTAGTTAATCGATCACACAGATTGCATAAGTGGTGCACACGTAAAGTAACAGAAGTCAGAAATAGGATTGGTACTGCTTTCAGAGTCCGTTATTTGCTGATTTTGACCGAAGCCATCAGACTCCCCTCAACGGTCGCTCTGAGTCATCTACAGTCGTGAGATAGCCCATTTTCAAGATAGCTTCAGAGGCCGTTCTGGTCGCCCTGCCAACAGTATCCCTCCAATATAGCTGACGGAAGTTCCATACACATTACGGACTCTCGAAACTTAATGTTGAGTTGGTTTTTTTGTTTTTTTATAACGTCTAAGATCATCGAGCGCAAAAATCTGTGACCTACCTACAGTCTCAATAGCTTGTATCACCTTAGTTTTTACCAAACGACGGAAGGTTGACATGGAGATACCGAGATAGAGTGCCGCCTCATTAGAAGTGAATGCCGCCCCCTTCAATTCACCAAATACCTCTTCGTGCGTATATCGATCCCTCTCTTCCTCAAAGGCACGACTTGCAATTAGGGAGAAGAGTTTATTACGCTCGGAGACGGGCATTGACTTTACTTGATCAAAAACAACTTCAGCGGTTGGCCTGCTCATAGATTTTTCTCCTTCATGTATTTTTTTAACTCAACATAAAAATTCTCATGTGTACCCACTTTAAAGAAGTCGACTGAGAGTATCTCAACTTCTGTAGCAGATTCTCGATAAGCGATCAGATACTCCTGACGATTAAAGTTAAACTTATAGACTCTCACACCGGCGAGATCACCTCTCTTCAAATCTCCGATTTCAATATCATCACAGATTAGATTCACGCTATCCTCAATCTCAGCTTTGAGAGGCTTGATTGCCTTCTTCACGAATCGTTTAAATGGAGCGTAATAAGTTACATTCATTGTAAATCAATTATATGTCAAAATATGACAACATATCAAGTCACCAATCGAGCACCACTCGACCATCTTCAGCAGATAGCCAACTATTGATGAAAAGTCAGCGACGGCAAAGAGTCAGGTCCTGCCGTGTGATGACCAGATTTCACAGTCGCACCAGAGGTGGCTCTGGTCGCTTTGCCGCCGTGCCTAGAGGCGTTTGTTCCAACCAGATCTTGCACAAAACAGCACTGATTCCGGCGTGTGGGAAATCACTATTTCCAACCACGTTTTGCAAATAGCCTTTTATATTGGCACCAACCCTCAAACCGTCGAGAGTGGCTTGTAAAAGCAGTTTTTGTGGATAACGACACATTGAAATAGTGCAATGATTGCGCTATATTAACGATATAACGGTAATCAAGAGAGGTCAAGATTGGAAGATCCGAGTCTGTAGCGGAGATCATGGCCTTCCGCATGTACATGTGGAATTTAGAGATGGTTGCCGCTGCTCTGTCGCGATAGAGACTCTTGAGTTGTTGGTGGGTGCTGTACGGCCGAAGAAGCGGCTGAAGCCGATTTTAGAGTGGATTCGCGAACATGAGAGCGAGCTGTTAAAGCAATATAGGAGCATGAACCGATGAGCAAACCACAGATGCCTTTAATCAAGAAAGTCACATTTATCGATACTGAAGACCCGGAGAGCGCGAAGCTGATGATCAAATCTTTCAGACATCCGGAAGTTTGTTAACGATCCCATCTTCTTCAGTAACGTTAAGATCGATGAGTGGGGCCATGCGCTAGAGTGGCCAGGGGGTTATGACATCAGTGCAGATACACTTTATGAAAGTGGTCGAAAAGAGTCTGGACTGCCAACAAGAAGCGAGTTCATCGAGTGGTTAGAGCGTAATCATCTAACACTTACATCTGCGGCCAAAGTGCTTGGACTGAGCCGACGCACGATCACTTACTACAAGAGTGGTGAGCTGCCAGTACCTGTTGTTGTTGGGCTTGCGTGCAAAGGATGGGAATCTGAGCATCCGAAAGCAGCTTAAAGATGAGACTACTTAAGGAGGCGCTGATTGGTTCTTTGCTTGCCGGATTGTTGGTTGGTTACGTTGGAAATTTGAGTGGCTGCAATCTGAGCTAAAAATAGAAAAACGGAAGTTTTTCAGACTCTCCCTAAGAGCTGCCACTTAGCATCAAACAGAGCCAACGGAAGGTCTATACACTTTGCTGCCTCTTGAACGAAAACAGCCCCTCCGTAAAATGTACTAAAGTTAGAACTGACCCTGCTTCTGGTTACTGCTTCTGGTTAAGTTAGAACTGACCCTGCTTCTGGTTCGTCAGGGGCAGCAAAGCTCGCACTGCCCGAACTCAACCTCCAACTACCGATGACTGCTTTCGAGCTCTGCCTCTTTCAGCCATCTTTTACACAAAGCAATAACATTCCCAGAACAACCCACTATAAAGCTGCATCAAGCTGGAGCCGGAATTGAGCCATCAATCTCAAATTGAGTCCTATAAAAGCTGGTCACAGTAGGGTTATACTCTTGAGTGAAAGAGACTGAGC
>DUYW01000131.1 GCA_013349825.1 Gammaproteobacteria bacterium
GATTATAGTGGTACCCTGGTCTTGGCGGCATATGAGCCGGTTGATCTGTTGAATTTTGGGATTGTGGCCAAGGTCAATATTGATGAAATTCGACACCCTTTTATGGTTGCAATATTGGTTTCAATTGCAGTCAGCCTGTTTCTGATTATTCTGAGTGCGTTTGGCTTTTACCAGGTTATGGCTCCAATGATTCAAAAAATCATTGCAAGTGAACATCATGCAGTTAGAGCTAATAAAGCTAAAGATGAATTTCTTGCATCGATGAGCCATGAGTTACGCACTCCGCTGACAATCATTATAGGCAATAGTGAACTTTTGTCAGAGAGTGGACTGAATCAGAATCAACGGGAATATGTCCAGATCGTGATGAGTGCGAGTCACAATCTACTCTCTCTGGTCAACGACATCCTGGATCTGTCAAAGATGGAGTCTGGTAAATTTGAGGTTGACCTTGCTCCATTTGATTTGACTGAGTTGCTGGATCAGCTGAAAGGCATGTATGCACTACAGGCAAAAGATATTGGGGTTCACTTTGAAATTCAGCAGAAGGAATTTCCTCAATTTCAGCTATGGGGAGACTTTACCCGCATTGGTCAGATTCTGCTTAATTTACTCAGTAACGCATTTAAGTTTACGGATCAGGGTAACATCACGCTTGTCTGCTGGAGAGAAGGTGAGCTACTCCTTTTCTCAGTAGAGGACAGTGGAATCGGTATGTCAGCTGACGTGCTGGATCGTCTTTTCCAGCCTTTTGAGCAGGCCGACAGCAGTATCTCCCGACGTTATGGGGGGACCGGGTTAGGGCTACATATCTCCTGGTCGTTGGCGACACTGTTGGATGGCTCCATAGAGGTCACAAGCGAGCAGGGAAAAGGTTCTCAATTTATCTTAAAACTGCCTTATAAGGAGAGTGAACTGCGAGCTCTTGCTACGGACAGAAAACAGAGTGAAACTCAAGGCTCTTCAGCATCACACCAATATAGTGGTGAAGTACTGGTTGTAGAGGATACCCCGGAGCTACAACTACTGGAGCGCAGAATACTCAAATCAATGGGGGCTACAGTGACTCTGGCGAAAAATGGCAGAGAGGCTGTTGAAAAGGCCACTCAACAGCACTTTGATTTGATCTTGATGGATATGCAGATGCCCGTAATGAATGGGCTGGAGGCAACCCGTCTATTGCGAGAGCTGGGGGTTCAAATCCCCATTGCGGCATTGACCGCAAATGTAATGCAGAGACACCGGGACCAATTTCACGAAGCCGGGGTTGATGATTTTCTGCAAAAACCGATCAACAAGAGCGAACTTCAACAGACGCTCAACAAATATCTCAAACTAGACCATATATCGCTAGAGGATAGCGTTGCCATTACCGCATCCTCACCATTAGAAGAGCCACTATGCAGCAAATCGAGCCTCTGTCCAATACTGGTGATTGACGATGAAGAGAGTGTTCTGGAACTTTATCAGAAGGTGCTCGGAGGTGGGGGTGGAAAAGAGCCCTATGGCGGTGCTCTGCAGGCGCTGGAGGAGGTTGTCAGTGGTGATCACGAGTTAACAGAACAGACAAACAGTGAGTCTTCAGTAAAAGTGTTCTCCGTAACCGTTGCCAACCAAGGCAAGCGGGGTATCGACTTGGCACAACAGGCTCTCCAAGAAAACCGCCCCTTTCCTGTAGCCTTTATCGACATGCGAATGCCACCAGGGATGGATGGACTCGAGACTGCAAAAGCACTGCGCGCATTGGATAACAGGATTAACATTGTAATCGTAACCGCATACTCCAATACCAGCCTGCAACAAATTAATGAAGTGTTGGGGCATCAAGTGTTCTACATTCGGAAGCCTTTTGATCGCCAAGAGGTCCAGCAGATGGCAAGAACGTTGAGCCAAAACTGGAAAAAAGAGCATCATGAGATAATCCGTGAATCAGCTAACCCTATGAATTTGAAATTACCAGCAGAGAAGGTCCCTTCTAGTGCTGATGATGAAGTTGATGATGAGTTGATCTCTATCTTCATAGAGAGTGCCACTAAAAATAAGCAGCTACTCATTCACGCATTAGCAAAAGAAGACTGGATAAAGATCAAGGAGACCGCTCACACCATCAAGGGCAGTGGCTCATCCTTCGGTTTCCCCTTGTTAACGGAGAAGGCAAAGCTTGTCTGTGATGCGTATGACCATGAGCAGCTTGAACAGCTCCCTGAGTTGACGATGGATTTGATTCTTGAAATTGGGAATGTAATTTATTGATATCCATATTGGTTTCACCTCACAGAAGGTGATACTATCAATCGTGTTACAGATACAATACATTGCTGTTGCCAAATATAGATACAGAGTGGGGACTCTGGTCTTTCTAGGTCAGTACGATAGATAAACGGGGGGATCTTTGTTTATGCGTTTTCTTTACACATTCTCTATTATTCTGCTTTCAATACCGTCTATATTGTTTGCCTCTTCCATCATGGAGAGCAAAGACCTCTATAAAATAGGAGTGCTTGCTTACAAGGGTAAAGACGATGCAATGACACGGTGGCAGGAGCATGGCAATTATCTGAACCAGAAATTTTCCCCCATACAATTTAAGATTATTCCTTTGTCGTATAAAAACGATGAAATGACCAAGGCAGTAGAGCGTGGGCAAGTTGATTTTATTATCACAAACCCCGGTCACTACATGGAGCTTGAGCTTGGGGGGCATGTTTCACGTCTTGCAACCAGGCGTATGTCTGGCCCTGAAGGAATCCTGGATCAGTTTGGAGGTACAGCCATTACACTGCCTTCTCGAACCGATATCGAGCATTACACTGACTTGGAAGGTAAAACAGTTGTGATTCCTTCTCAGTCTAGTTTAGGGGGCTGGCAGGTACATTTAAGAGAGGCCGTTCTACAAGGTTCTGATCTCAGAAATGAGTCTAAAATTATTG
>DUYW01000206.1 GCA_013349825.1 Gammaproteobacteria bacterium
GAAAAGCTGAATTTGGCCATATTTACCCATCCTTTTCGTTAAATAGTGGAACTATTCGCCTCAAATGATGACAAAATCTGTCTCAAATCAGCTTCCCCTCGTTACGACTTCTATTCTCGGACAACCACCTAGGAGCTTTCCATGCCGTTGCACCACTCAGCCCAATCCGCTCCAGAACAGCTCTTAAGACCTCTAAAAAATGGGTCACCTGCTGTTGTGTCACATCACGGCAGAAACTTATTCTAAGCGCCCGTCTTGCACGCTCTTCGCTGATTCCCATCGCCGTTAACACTGGACTGGGTGCTGTTTTACCCGCCTGACAGGCCGAGCCACTCGACACTGCAATCCCATGCCGGTCTAACTGCATCAGCAATGTGCTGCCCTCAATACCTTCCACCAGACACATTACCGTATTGGGCAGACGCTCAACACGCTGAGCAACCACCTCAACCCCTATCAACTGCTCTAATCCATGCTCTAATGCTTGACGGCATTGCAACACGGAGCCGGTGTCGTGGAGCAACTGCTCTGCAGCAATTACTGAGGCAGCTCCAAAACCGATAATTGCAGGTACATTTTCTGTACCCGCCCGTATACCAGACTCTTGCCCCCCACCTCCGAGCTGAGACTGCAGTGACAGATTCTCTTTAATCACCAGAGCACCCACCCCTTTCGGTCCATACAACTTATGGGCAGAGAGCGTCATACAATCAGCTCCCATGCTACAGAAATCCAATGCAATTTTTCCAGCAGCTTGCGATGCATCTGCATGCACTTGCGCCCCGACTTGTTGGGCTGCATGAACTACAGCACTCAAATCCTGAATAACGCCGGTCTCATTATTGGCCACCATTACCGAGACAATATCGGGTTTTTGCTGTTCAATTTGAGAGATTGCTGACACAGTCAACAATCCATTCTCATCAACAGGCAGTTCAATCAACTGCCAACCATTACGCTCCAATTGCGTAGCTGCTGCACGCAGACTGGGATGCTCTGTTGCACCAATGGCAATCACCCCGGACTGCGAATAGTTTGCCGCCAACCCCAAAACAGCAAGATGGTTGGCCTCTGTACCACTTGCGGTAAAAATGACTTGTGATGCCGAAACCTCTAACAACCCTGCCACTTGCTCTCTGGCCTGCTCAACAGCCTGCCTGGCTATCCGCCCCTGACGGTGGGCCGATGAAGGGTTACCCATTCGCCCATTCCAAAACGGTTGCATCACCTCAACAACTCCGGGATCAACCGCAGTTGTTGCATTACAATCCAGATAGAGTTCCATCCAATCGAGACACCGAATCAGGCAACGACTGCCTGTCTCTCCTCAGCATATTCACTCTGACAGCCCTCTTTCAGGACCCGGTCACTGGTCAGCTTTCCAAGGGAGATTGAGCCGAGAAAGCCCTGAATCTGCTCACTGAGATCGGTCCAGAGATCATGCGTCAGACAGCTACGGTCCCCCTGGCAATTTCCATCCCCCTGACACCGACGCACATCAATCGCTTCATCAACCGCAAGAATGATCTGTGATATCGAGATATCGTTGGCACTCTGTGCCAATTGGTAACCACCACCTGGTCCACGCGAACTCTTCACTAACCCCTGCTTTCTCAGTTTCGAGAAGAGTTGCTCCAGGTAAGAGAGTGAAATCTCCTGACGACCCGAGATCTCCGAGAGTGTGATTGGACCCTGTTCAGCATTAATTGCCAAATCCAACATGGCGGTCACAGCATATCTACCTTTTGTTGTCAGTCTCATAAAATCCCCTACCCTTTTTTATTCAGTAAATGTATACCAATAACCCTATTGATCACTAAGGTAATAGTGCTATAGCCGACTAAAAAGGTCAAGTTCCTTTACCAGAGAGTTTGCCTTTTACTTGAAATCCACCCGCTGCGACTTCAGCTCTACTCCATCCACCTGAACTGAGCAGGTCTCATTCTCACAGTTTTCATCGCAATCCTGCTTACGTATTGCGCAGGAGATATTCAATTCCGGAAGCTCTACACCTTCAACTTCCCCCCCAATCCGCTTAATGGCATCACACATCTGCTCCATATTTGAATCCATTGCATGAACATGGTCGAGAATACAGTTAATGGCGTTTGCCACCGGGTCCGGCATCTCACTCGAGGCCCCATAGGCATCAAATCCAATCTTTTTAGCAAACTCCTCAACCTGTGGATTCATCGATTTCTTACGCTGAATAATACGCCCCGGAATCCCCACAACAGTTGCTCCACTGGGAGTATCTTTGACCACAACCGAATTTGAACCAACCCGTACCCCCTCTTCAAGTACGATTGGCCCCAATACCTTGGCACCTGCACCGATCACTACATTATCTTTCAAGGTTGGATGGCGCTTGCCTTTTTTCCAACTGGTTCCCCCCAGAGTAACACCATGGTAGAGCGTACAGTCATCCCCGATGTGGGTCGTTTCACCAATCACCACCCCCATCCCATGGTCAATAAAAAAACGACGTCCGATTTCCGCCCCCGGATGAATCTCAACACCGGTAACCCAACGCACCACTGTAGAGAGCCAGCGGGCCAACCACTTCAAACCCATACGCCAGAGTCTGTGATTCATACGATGCACTAACACCGCAAATACTCCCGGATGGGAGGTAATGATCTCAAAGGTGTTGCGTGCTGATGGGTCACGCTCGAAGACGCATGCGATATCTTCCCTGATCCGTTCAAACATTTCTGCTTCTCATTAATATCAAGTAAAAAAGGAGAAGATTATAACCTAAGGAACCTCTGAACAAGTCTGGGTAATTTGAATTACGTCCATAGTGTCCAAGATCAAGGCGCACCCCAGGGTGTCTCTCTCGACGTAATACGTCTCACCTTG
>DUYW01000253.1 GCA_013349825.1 Gammaproteobacteria bacterium
GGTGAAAAACCTTGTGTTTATCAGTACCGACAAAGCAGTGCGCCCCACCAACACCATGGGGGCATCGAAGCGGGTTGCAGAGATGGTGTTACAGGCATTGGTTGCCGAGAAGACCCCCGTTTTTGATGAGTTGGGGAGTGATCTCCCGCCGATGGAAGTAACCAGAAAGACAGCGCTCTCCATGGTGCGGTTTGGCAATGTCTTGGGCTCTTCTGGTTCTGTAGTGCCGCTATTTCGTAGGCAGATCCGTAATGGTGGCCCAATCACCCTGACCCATCAGGATATCATTCGATACTTCATGACCATTCCGGAGGCAGCTCAGTTGGTGATGCAGGCGGGTGCAATGTCTGGTGAAGCGGAGGCAGCGGAGGCAGCGGAGGTCTTTGTATTGGATATGGGAGAACCCGTCAAGATTTATGATTTGGCGTCTCGGATGGTGGAGCTTTCTGGGTTTCGGGTGAGGGATGAAGCGCATCCTGAAGGGGATATTGAGATCAAGATTACGGGACTGAGACCGGGTGAAAAGCTCTACGAAGAGCTATTGATTGGAGATAACCCCATGCCAACTCAACATCCCCGAATCATGAAAGCGCATGAGGAGTTTGTCCCGTGGAGTGAGCTGCAACCCCAGCTGCATAGCCTGCAAATTGCTGCAGAAAATAGTGATATAGAGATGATTCGTGGGTTGTTGCAACGGCTGGTGAAGGGGTACCAGCCAGAAAGTCAAATTGCTGATTGGGTATACCGAGAGCAGATGCATAAGGAGTAGCGGGGTCAGGCTGCACGCCGATGCCGGCAAACAATCTAGCGGGTTAAAGTCCCGTCTGGGGAATTGCTCATACACCCCAGTAGTACTGCGGAGCAGTGGGTGAGTAATTGCCTGCTGTAAGTTCCGCGAAGGCAAAGTTACAGGCCGCAACGCAAGTGAATCTGTATTAGCCTCGTTAACCAACGAGGATGTTGACCCTTTGATCTGAAGGGGAAAACTGGCACTGTCTGCAAAGCAATGAGTAACTCAGGCAGATCCTCCGGGGTTATAGGAGTGGCATGTAACAGAAGATTGGTTGTGCAGGTCGGGAGATCCGATAGGGCGGTGGGCAACACCAAACAGATCCTATAAGCGAAGAGCGAAATGGATTTGAGCTTTATTGGAAATCTGAGGGGTTCATAGTACCGTTTGAGGATGAGCGACAACAAAACGACACCCGAGGAAAGGGCCCCTACTTTGTTCACGCTAACCGAAGAGTAAAAGGCTCAAGATGATTGCATGAAGCTAGAAACATCACCCAGCTCGAAAGAGCGAGTCAGTGCACTCCAGAGGAAGCTATACCTTAAAGCCAAGCACCAACCCATCTTCCGGTTCTACAGCCTTTATGACAAAGTTTATCGGAGCGATGTACTGCAACACGCTTACGACCTTGTCCGTCAAAATAGGGGGAGTCCCGGGCTTGACCGAGAAACCTTCGAGACGATAGAGGCAGGAAAAGGAAGAGGTGCATACATACAGGAGTTACAGGAAACACTACAAGCAGAAACCTACCAAGCCCAACCCGTAAAGCGGGTAGAAATACCCAAAGCGAACGGAGAGACCCGTCCGCTAGGGATACCCTGCATCAAAGACAGGATCGTACAGATGGCCGTAAAGCTCATCATTGAACCGATCTTCGAAGCAGACTTCAGCCCGCACTCCTACGGCTTTCGCCCGCAAAGATCGGCTCACCATGCAATGGACGACATAACCACAGGACTCCTCAAGGGGCATGTGCAAGTGATCGATGCAGATCTGAGTAAATACTTTGATATGATCCCTCATGACAAGTTACTCAAGACAGTAGCAGAGCGCATCTCAGATGGGACGCTACTGAGCTTGATAAAACAGTGGCTTAAAGTGGTGGTAATCAAAGAAGAGAGAGGCAAAAGAACCCACGTAGGAGGGGGCAAAAAGGGTCGGAAAGGAACCCCGCAAGGAGGTGTAATCTCACCACTGCTCGCCAACATCTATCTCAATATCCTTGATCGGATTTGGGAACGACACAAGCTGGCAGAAAAGCACAAAGCCCGTCTCGTCCGCTATGCGGACGACATGGTCATCCTCTGTGCTAGAGATACCACGGTACCTTATGCCATACTGCAAACCATTCTCGGAAAGCTGGAACTCCAGCTCAACAAAGAGAAAACGCAGATCAGGGATTCACGGGAAGAAAAGTTTGGATTTCTTGGATTCAGCATAGGAAGCGTCAAGAGCAAAAAGTCAGGGAAGCGTTTTCCTATGATTGAACCCTCCGACAAGTCCATGCAGGCCATAAAACAGAAAATCAAACACTATACCCGACGAGAAATGAATCCTGTACCGATAGAAGATATTGTAGGCAAGCTCAACCAGACAGTAAGAGGCTGGAGTAACTACTTCCGTTATGGTCATAGCCATCGCAAGATGAAAAAGATCAAGTACTACACGGAAGAGAGCCTGCGATTACATCTGAGGTACAGGCATAAGATCAACAACCGAGGGGCTGCATATACACGTTTTCCAAGGCGCTTTATATACGACCATTTGGGACTGTATATAGTGCCAACAACTCCGGCCTGGAAAGGTGCGCATGCTTAAAGAAGAAGGACATCGGAAAGCCGTATGCGGGAGAACCGCGTGTCCGGTTTGATGAGGGGAGGTAGTGTAATCGACTGTTATTTCAGTCGGTTATGCTGTCTTCTACTCTAATTCCTTGTTGTGGTTATTGCAGGGGCGGAAGCGCCTATTTTTTGGCCCTCAAAAGAGAACAAATAAAAAACAAACATTGACCATCAATTAGTGAGGTGTATAATCATCCCAATGAAATTCGCAGATCCAAAAAATGATAT
>DUYW01000116.1 GCA_013349825.1 Gammaproteobacteria bacterium
TTTCCGGTCGGTTGGAATCTGTTTACACGGAAAAAAATTAGCCAGGTACTTACGGTTTCTGACCACTATGTGCAATCTCTCAATGACCGCTTCACGGACCCATCGGGCCATGCTGTTACAGGGCAGGAAGAGACGCATTAGTGGTGGATATTCAGAACAAACCTGCGTATTCTTCCGGGTTGATTTGAGAGTTTAGATATTTATGATCCAAGCAGAGGAAGAGTGAAAAATAATGAATGTACTGATCATAGATGATGATCCGTTGTTGAGAGATATCCTCCATAAAATGGTTGTGGTTGAGGGGGTGACTGATGTTACAGAGGCCCCTTCAGGTGTTCAGGGAATTGAGCTTTGGATGAATCAGCAACCCCAGATTATTTTTCTCGATGTCCAGCTTCCAGATATGAGTGGGCTGGAGATCCTTAAAAAAATTCGTGAGAAAGATCAGCAGGTCTATATCGTGGTCGTGACCGGTCATGTGAGTGTTAACACAGTTCAAGAAATTGTCCGCTTTAAAGCAGACCAGTATATTGTCAAGCCTCTGGATCAAACGCGTATCCATCAAGCCGTAGAGGCAGCGCGACGTCGATCTTGAGTGGATGAGTAAGAGTAGATGGATAAGAGTAGATGAGTAAAGGGTTGATAAGTGAGGATATGGATCACTCTAAAACACTACAGACACACGCAGGTAGCTATCCGGATGCAAAAATACTGGTGGTGGATGATGAGCCGCTGTTTCTGGTCTATTTGAAAAAAATTTTGACAGAGGATGGCTACAAACAGCCCACCTTTGAGTCAGATCCGCTGGTCGCACTGAAGCTGATTAAGCAGAACCACTTTGATCTGTTGGTGCTGGATCAGAATATGCCCAACATGAGCGGTCATGAGTTACTTGAGGCGATGGGCCAGTTGCCTACCGAGCAGCAGGTTCCAGTGATGATGTTGACCGCAGAGGATGATATCGGTTCACGACGCACTGCATTGGCGCTGGGAGCACTGGATTTTCTGACCAAGCCTTTTGATGTGGTAGAGGTTACCACCCGTATCCGTAACATGCTTCGGGTAAGGATGCTGCACAATGCGCTGGAAGAGGTCAATCGAACGCTGGAAAAAACCGTTGAAGAGCGTACTAAACAGCTTCAGCGTGAAGTGGATGAGCGCAAACGGATTGAACAGAAATTAGTGTATCTGGGGGCTACCGATATCCAGAGTGGCCTGCCATCCAATATGATCTTTATGGACCGCCTACAGCAGGCATTGCGTAACAACAGTCAGAACCGTATCGGTACTGCGCTGATCGGTATGCACATTCTCTGGGTGGAGGATATGGCAGAGCGTGATAACTGGATGCGTGAATTTGCAAACCTGTTGCTGGGTACGGTTCCGGATGCCAGTGTGATGCGTAATGATCGCCTTGGATTTCTGCTGCTGCATGCGGTAGAAGATCAGGAAGCTTTAGAGCTGCTTGTGCGCAAGATCGAAAACACACAGAGCGATGGGGTGTTCAGCTTCAAAATCGGTTTTGTAGTCGACTGGGTGGGGGAGATGAACCCGGAGCAGATGGTGGCACGCACCAAAAGTAACCTGCTGGAAGAGCGCCGGGAGACCCAGCAGCCGACCTCAATGAAGGCGCTGCTCCATCAAGCTATTTTTGAGTATCACTGTAGCCCTTTTAAACTGGCATGGCAGCCGCAGATCCAGCTGGAAAGTGGGAAAATTATGGGTGTCGAGGTGTTGCTGCGTTGGAACTCACCAGAACTCGGGTTTGTTAATCCGGGCAAGCTGGTTTCAGTTGCTGAAGAGGAGGGGTGGATTGGCCATATTACCCACTGGTTGATCAATAGTTCTATTCAGCAGTATCGACTCTGGATGGATCAGGGGGTGGAGCTGGAGCATTTCTCAATCAATCTTTCGGCTCAGGATCTGCTGGATGGCGACTGCGTAGAGTGGATTGATGCGCAGCTAAAAGAGCACCGGGTGCCTGCAGAACGACTCTGTGTAGAGTTGACTGAAACAAAACTGATGGAAAATGTGGGGCGCGGTCGTGAGATGTTGCAGAAGATTAAGGCGCTGGGTGTTCAGGTAGCACTGGATGATTTCGGCACCGGATACTCATCTCTCAGTTACCTCAAACTTTTTCCGATTGATATTCTCAAGATTGACCGATCTTTTGCGGTTAATCTGCTGGAAGATGATGTGAGCCTGGCAATCATTCAGGCAATGACCCAGTTAGGTCGCCATCTGAATATGTCGGTAGTGGTTGAAGGGGTTGAATATGCGGAGCAGATTGATCAATTGAGGGAGAGTCAGGTGGATCTCATTCAGGGCTATTTCTATTCCAAGCCTCTGGAACCGGATGATTTTCTTGCGTTCTATCGCAGCGATAGAGGGTGACCGTTGTATAAGATCTGTAACTATTCAGGTAAGGAGAGGTGTTGAGGGTATCTCTACTTTAGAGGCTTTTAACGCATTAAATTTATAGAGAAGGAGAGCATGATGAGAGAAGAGAAGATGCAGGCAGAGGAGCAGACAAATCCCTCTGAAGAGGAGGCTGTCTTGAAGAAAGAGGTACCAATGGAAGAGATGTTTGATGCACTTTATGGTGGATTGAAGGGTGGTGCAGGGCTTGTATTGGGAGGCGTGAGCCAATTTGCTCGTTACAGTTGGCTTGGAATGAAGTATGCGGGGAGTGATCTCAAAGAGGTCTCAGGCATGGTTGTTGAGAAGGGTTCAACTCTGTTGCGTAGCAAAGAGAAGAAAACAGCAGAAGCCACCTAGG
>DUYW01000209.1 GCA_013349825.1 Gammaproteobacteria bacterium
GGCAGTGGCGCTGTATGCGGTGCTTTGGGGGCTATTGGCACTATTGAGTGGTGTCCCCGGCATCCCCCGTTCTGTGGTGTTGATCAATGCAATGGTGGCGTTGCTGGTGGTTGGTGGCTCTCGTATGTTGATGCGCTGGCTGCTTAATCAGGCACAGGAAGATAACGGTACAGAGTCGGGTAGAGGGTATACTCGATTGGTGATTTTTGGTGCAGGTGAAGCGGGACGGCAACTTGCAGTGGGGTTGGTGCCCCCTGTGTCAGGATAGTTGTGTGTGCCGTAGCAATGCGGATCGGTCGGCAGGAAGCTAACCGTGCAGCATGAAAAGCTGCTGAAGTGATGGAGGATAGGCCCTCCGAAGTCTGCCTGCAGGGGCCGGCTTCAAACCACCCTCAAGCGGCATTGGCTGAAGACCGTTGTCGTGAGCGTTGTGGGAGAAGGCACATCCATGTGGTGTGTCAGGTGAGAATTGAGAAGACGAGTACAAGCGAATCATCATTCAAGTGTCGATACTGATTACCAGACATCAAAACCAGAGGCTACAACTATCTCTGGGACAAATTCACCGGAAACCTGTTTACTGGGTGAGTGGTGTCCGGCATAGAGATGGCGTGAGCTCAATTCAGGCGCTTCAGCGGAACTGCGGGAACTCGGTATTCGTAATGCCAAGGGAGACAGTCAAGTGAAGAAAAGCGAGACTAAGAGTACCAAAGAACGAACCGAGGACGGACCAACCCGTAATAGCGTTGATGCACCTGTAATGGGTGCGGAGCAAAGGGGTTGGGTTACTTCAGTCGAATCGTCAGTCAACTCCCTCGGGAGGATGAGCTGGTGACATCGACAAAACCATTTGTGATACCAAAGCGCCTGGTCTGGGATGCATACCAGCGCGTAAAGGCCAATCGTGGGTCGGCTGGGATTGATAATCAATCGATCGACGATTTTGATCGCAAACAGAGCAAGAACCTCTACCGGATATGGAATCGGATGTCATCGGGAAGCTACTTTCCGGCGGCAGTAAAAGCCGTACCGATACCCAAGAAGGCAGGAGGGGAGAGAGTGCTTGGAATACCAACGGTCAGCGACAGAATAGCGCAGACCGTTGTAACCCTGATACTGGAGCCAAAACTTGAGCCGATCTTTCATGATGACTCATACGGATACAGGCCGGGGAAATCAGCGCATGATGCACTTGCAACAACACGTAAGCGTTGTTGGGAGCGAGATTGGGTGCTGGAGTACGACATTCGAGGTCTGTTTGATAACATCGATCATGGACTGCTATTGAAAGCACTGCGCCACCATTGTGATGAACGATGGGTGTTACTCTATGTGGAGCGCTGGCTAACCGCGCCAATGCAAGAGAGGAACGGAACATGCGTAGAGAGAAACATGGGGACGCCGCAAGGCGGACCACTCTCTCCGATACTCGCAAACCTGTTTCTACACTATGCATTGGATCGCTGGCTGAGCGTAAACCACCCGGATATACCCTTTTGCCGTTACGCTGATGATGGAATTCTCCATTGCCGAACTGAAGACGAGGCAAACCAGCTGCGAGAGCAGTTGGCCGCCCGACTTCAAGAGTGTGGGCTGGAGATGCATCCGGAGAAAACCCGGATCGTATACTGCAAAGATAGCAGACGGAAAGAGACCTCGGAGCATATCAGCTTCGACTTTCTTGGCTATACATTCAGGCCAAGACGTGTTGTCGATGGGTATGGGTACATTCGCACCGGGTTTACCCCCGCAGTGAGTCAGCTATCCCTGAAAACAATGCGACAGTCGATGCGGCGGTGGCACCTTCCTCTACGCAGTGAGCTATCCTTGGCTGATCTAGCATGGATGACAGGGCCGCGTGTGCGAGGGTGGATTGCCTACTACTGCCGCTTTCGTGGATCGGAGTTTCAGCCCGTTGCCGATCATCTTGATTGGATAATTATCCGTTGGGCCATGAGGAAATACAAACGCTTGCGAGGACACAAGACCAGAGCATTTGCTTGGCTTGAACGCGTAAAGCGGAAACACCCTGCAATGTTCACTCATTGGAGTGGGCGGGGTGGTTTCTCGGTTGAAGTAATGGGAGCCCGGTGAGTCGAGAGGTTCACGCCGGGTTCTGCGAGCAGCTGAGGGGGAAGTTCCCTCGGCTGACTTATCCCGATTTTTCTCACGCAACCTTAGGTAATTTCTGCTCCTCAGCGCGTATCTCTTTTGGTGGATTCAACCAGACTTCAGTGACCGGATTCCAGTCTCTGATTTCACCTGACCACCGCTTTGGATTTCTTTCTTTTGCAGCCTCGTAGACCGCCTTTCTCTTCTCCAGAATCTCTTTATCTTCGCCGTTATGGCGCTGACTTGGGGTAACGAACTGGACCCCGCTATGACGGTGCTCATCGTTGTACCATTGAACAAACTCATGAACCCATTTACGTGCTGCCTCTATGCTTTCAAAGGGTTTGGCAGGGAAGGACGGGGTATATTTCAGGGTTCGGAATAGACTTTCTGAGTAGGGGTTGTCGTCACTCACTGAAGGGCGACTGAAAGAGGGGACAACCCCCAGGTTTTGCAGCGTAGCAAGCATCGTGACTCCTTTCATAGGGCTCCCGTTATCAGAGTGCAAGACCAGCCCTTCTTGTTGAATCCTTTCACTCAAGCAGGCCTTACGGATAAGCAGACTGGCATGAGCAGAACTCTCTTTTTCATGGACCTCCCATCCTACAATCTTGCGGCTAAAGAT
>DUYW01000148.1 GCA_013349825.1 Gammaproteobacteria bacterium
CGTAAGCGAGCTTAAAACGACCTACTTCCCCTCGCGGGTATCAGTCTGGCTGCTTTCCCCCAGCGGCACATTCCATGGTAGTAGTGCTTCAATCTTTTCCAGCGTATCAGCAGTACCAATCTGGTTAAGGATGTATTCAATATAGGCGGAGGGATCCAGCTGGTTGAGTTTTGCAGTCTCAATCAGTGAGTAGCAGATTGCACTGGCCCTGGCACCTTGCGAGGTATCACTGAAAAGCCATGCTCTCCGGCCTACTGCAAAGGGGCGAATCGCATTCTCCGCACGGGCATTGCTGATCTCCAGATAGCCATGGTCACAGTACCCCGTCAGAGTCGCCCATTGGTTGAGGGTGTAACTCATGGCCTTACGGGTCAGAGAATCCTTGGGTACTCTGGTGAGGTTTTTATCTATCCACTCTTTCAGTTCATCAAGAATGGGGGCACTCAGCTCCTGCCGTATCTGGTAGCGCTCTTCATCACTCCTCTTCTTGATCTCTTTTTCAATCCGGTAGAGTTTGCGGATCTTGCTCAAGGCGATACCGGCCAAGGTAGGTTTGAGCTTTTTTCCCTTAGGGGTTTTGGCCGCCTTTTCCGCCTCCACAAATTTACGTCTGGCATGATCCCAGCATCCGATGCGCTCGATTCCATTCTCACGACAAATTTGGGCATACCCTGCATAGCCATCGACCTGTAGGATACCGATAAAATCCTCCAGTAGCCGACTGGGTACAGCACCAGCCCGAGAGGGGTCATATTCAAACAGCACGGACTCCCGATCCGGTGGCCCTCCACAGGTAACCCACATCCATTTATCGGACTGTGCTGTTTTTCCATCCTCTTTCAATACCTGGATACGAGTCTCATCTCCATTAAGATAGCCGCCGCTATTTTGGATCTCTCTAAGCAGGTTGATCAGGGGTTGAAACAAAGGAGATAGACGGATGATCCAGTTTGCCATATTGCTACGGCTGACTTCATGTCCATAACGCTTGAGGATGCTCTCCATTCGATAGAGTGGGAGGCCATCCGCATATTTGGCCACGATGATGTAGGCCAGCAGGGAGGTGCTGGCAAAGCATTTGCCCAGTGGGTGGATGGGGCGTGCTGCAGCAATGATCTGCTCTTTGGCTTCACCCTGTGTGTCGGTTGTATTGAATACAGCCTTCTCCTGCCAGTACTCCAGCACATTGAGCTGTGCAGGGATATATTCGAGCTCTTCCTTGGTTTTGGTAAAGAAGGTTCTACTGGCACCATCACGCTCTTCATCGCTGAGTAGCAACTCAATGCGCTTGCGCAGCAATGAGTCAGAGAATCCACGATTACGCTGTTTCTTGTGGGGTTTCGGTTCAACCAGGTCCTCATCATCCACCTGGTCGGCGAGATCAGCCAGCGCCTCCTCCAGCTCTGCCTCATCAAACAGGTCAGACTGAAAGGGTAGCTTTTCACTGCTGGCACCAAAGCGTTGTACCGTGGCTAAGCGAAGGTACTCTTCGAGGATTTTGATGTAGCGGTCTTTTTCTTCAGCGTGATTTTTTGCCTCTTTTAGCTCTGCTTGTTGCTGCTCAAGCTGTTCCCGGCGTTGTAGTAGCTCAGCCTCTTGACGAGCAATAATAGCAAGCAACTCTGTGCTATTTTTTCCTTTCAATAGCTCGTTTGGAGAAGTTGATAAGAGGCTGTTTTGCATGAATGAATTATATCAAAATCGACTTAACTTTTCCATCAAAACAGCGTGTTATAGTGTAATTCTTTATGCCCCTGCATAGCTTGTAGATTGTATCCATCAAGCAGCCAGTTGATCTGCTCTCCACTTAAACTGATGACCTCCTCATCTGTTTTAGGCCAATGAAATTTCTCTTCAGCCAGCGCCTTGTAATAGAGGATGAATCCATTGTCCTCCCACATCAGCCCTTTGATCTTGTTGCACTGACGGTTACGAAATAGATAGAGGATGCCGTCAAAGAGATTATGTTGCAGTTCACGCTCGATGATTGCCGCCAGTCCGTTGACCTGTTTGCGAAAGTCCACGGGCTCTTGATAGAGGTAGATCTCAGGTGTCTCCAGTGCAGGGCGAAGGGTGCGGTGTTTCATACCCGCCCCAACAACTGAACGATGATATCAAGCTGTGTCGTATTGATTCCGCTGAGGACCACTCCATTGGGGAGTGTTATGGTCAGCTCAGATGGGGCATGCTTGTGCTGAGGGTGCTGCACTACCCGAACAAAGCCAGAGCGTGAAACTGCTGTAGGTTCACCCTGATCGGCTGCCACTTCAGATAACTTCCTTTTCCAATAACCAAATTGGCCGTAGTCCAGATTGTGCTGCTGACAGTAGCGCACCCCGCTGTTTTCTGAACTTTTCCATTGCTTCAGCTGCTGCTCCCAGTAGCATCGTAGTGCTTGCCTTGATTTACCCATCACGTCTCTCCTGTAGTAGTTACGAGCGGAGAGTAGTGTTACGGGTTAGTTGGCCGGTGAGAAGTACCCTGTTTTAAGGTCGCTTACGGTTCTTCCACAGATGTCTGGTGCAGAGCTACTGAGAAAAATCACCCTAGAGCGCCGCTTTGAGACCCTTGCTGTGATGATTTTCACAGAGAGTCCAGATGAAGAGGCCTATCAGCTGGTTGGACGGAGCCGCTGACGCGGAGAAACAAGACACAGCATAAAACCACTCCATCTAAATTTAGGTGTAACCCCATCTCCCTGATTCTC
>DUYW01000213.1 GCA_013349825.1 Gammaproteobacteria bacterium
TAGTAGCTGCGTGCAGCGAGGTGTACCCATGAAAGAATCAACTGGTCATAACGACAACCTTGGCGGAAGAAGTCCGTCTACTCGACAACAGCGTATATTAGAAAGCAACGACCCGTACTTTAATGACATCCCGTTGGCTGAGTGGAATAGATTAGATGTCAGCGTTAGGCAGTTAGTGGGCCGTATGATTCGAGAATGCAACGGGCCGAAGGCCGGCGTATCCCCATCCGACTGCGTATGCGCGGCAAAATCAGCGGCGCGTATTATTAAAGCTGAAACCATGGAGGGTGAAAAATGCACATAACAGCCGAAGAAAGTAAAGTCATCGATCAACTGTATTATCTGAGCTATCAAGCCCAACGACAACACTATGGTTTAAGCGCTAAACAAGCGGCCACGGTATTCCAGTCGGCCGCAAAATATGAAAGGATATATCAAAGGAGAGTTGAGCATGCTGAAAATACTATTAGTAGTAACAGGTAGCATTATAACGGGTTACGCCCTCGCTATTCTGATAGCTACGCTCTTCTTGATAATTTAAACCAGGGATAAACCACAAATAAACCGGCTTGATAGCCGGCTTTTTTTCGCCTGGATAAAGTGAGGTGGCCACCGTACCGATACCCCCCCCCGGCCTTGCCCCAGAAATTTGCATCAACCCCTAACAATTTTTTCCTTCCCAAAGGGTATTACAACTTTTGTTGTATTCCCAATCTCACCGACTCATCATTGACCTTTAACACACTAGCGAGAAGGCTTATATTGTCATGGATAGTATCTCGTTCCTTTAGTTGTTTTTCGGTTGCGCTTTGCCAGTCATTAACTCCGCAAGCCCGGCGAATCTTCAGAGCAACACCTTGGATGTACTTATCGAATAGCCGTGGGTTAGAATGGTTGAGGTATAAATTGCTCTCCTGTAAAGGGTAATGATACATTATAATAATGTCCCTCTTTTTATATATTAAATAATATATAAAACACAGGTCAGATAATATATTTTTTCTTTACAACAAAAGTTGTACTTTACAACTCATCAAACATCTCTTAAACTTCGTTCATGAAACAGCCAAAAGGTCTTTTACAGGTCATCGACGACAATTACCCTGGATACAACCCAGTGGTAGCGATGTTAGATTTAGTGAGTGAGTCCACCAGCAAGGACCATTTGCTCAAGCAGCACTTGGAGGAGGGGAACTTTGAGGGTGCGACCCAGATCCAGTCAGATCCTTCGTACTTGGATGGAGGACAGAGGTTAGCGGTACATAAGGCGATCACGGAGTATATGTATCCTAAGTTAAAGGCGGTGGAGGTAAAGGTATCGGATCCGGATGCGAATTTACTCAAGGTTATCAGTACAGTTGAGCCGGAGTCACATCAGTATAAGGTAATTGATGAACAGCCGTCCTTAACCAAACAATCGTCCAACACTCTACAAACACCCGAGCCCTGTCAACCAGTCACAGTAGACATTAATCCTTCGTAACCACTAACACACACTACCCCCACACTATCACCATTAACCTAACAACCACTAATCCTCCACTAACAACCACTAATTCTCCGTTGACCTGCGAGCATCAGTTTATCGTAGAGGTGGTAGCGTAATACATCGTAGAGGTGGTCATTGGCTGAGGTATCTACGTCTTCCATGTTTTTTGGATCTCTTGGGAGTGTAGGTATAGTTCTGACGGATTGTACACAGCTACTAAAGAAGAAGAGTCCTGGTTCTTCCATGGGTGTTTGGAGGCCATTTCTTAGTAGTGTACGGATTCTACTGAGTCCATTAACTCTCGATCCTTTCCGTTTATCTGAGGGTTTCCAGTGGATGTTATTAGGTGGGAGTGAGAATTCGTTAGCGATAGAGTTTCCGTTATAGATATCGAAGATGGAGGCATCGGCTACTGCATTAAGGAACGGATCTCCCCATTTCTTCTGTTTTTGGTGGATTTTCTCTGCGATTTGGGGGACTGTTTCATAGAGTCCTTTNTCGTGGTCGTCGGCCCCGTATATTTCGTCGATAACGAAGACTGAGCCTTTTTTGAATGTACGAGAGACATCCCCTTTTCCGTCACTTACCCCGACCCAATCGATAGTGAGGTCTTCTTTAAGTGTTGCGAAGAACATCACTCCATAGGGTGCGGAAGAGCCGTAGTCGTATGCTTTAGAGAAGAAGAAGGCTTCTTTATTGACGGTGCCTAAGTTGCCATATAGTTCTGTATTCATTCCAGAGAACAGGAAGGGTTCTACGACGTGGCTGATGGGTGACCATAGGTCGTCGAGCGCACCACCACCAGTAATATCCCATGAGCCTTCAAGCATAGCTCGTGCGACTACTGGATCACCGATACCCAGAAGTTTAGCTGCGTAGTGGGGGTCGGATTCTGTAAGGGTGGGGTTGTCTTCTAGTTTTGCACTAATAAACTGCCGAAGCATCCCCCCTTGCATGTCTGGTGTTCTCCAGATGACATCTCCGTAGTCTACAAAGTTCTCCTTGAAGAAATTATGGCCTATATTACCTGGATTCGTACAGCCAATCGCTCTAGGAAACATCTCTTGGTACTTGTCTGGTATTTTCAGTCCACCGAGTCTGAGGCGTGATCGTAGGAACGTATACATTTCCCCGGAAAAAGTAGTTGACTCATCCGTTGCCAAGTATCCTATCTCGGCCCCCTGGTAGTCGTATATATTGTGTTC
>DUYW01000235.1 GCA_013349825.1 Gammaproteobacteria bacterium
TAACCCCATGCAGTTACGCTTTCAGCAGGCAGACTTTTCCACTCAGCAAATCTGGTAGATAGGGGATCCTGTTTTCAGCAGATGTTCGATCCCTGATGAAGCCCCAAACCGAGATACTCTATTTTCTGCAGGTTTTGATTAGGCTAAGGAAGGTATCTCTACATCGTCGCCCATTTTCTGATCGAGTGCCGCTGCTGATTTTTCGCTTGATTGCGTATTCCGGCGAAAATGAACACCTGTTCCGGTTCATCGTGAACACCCATCTCCCCAACGCATTGGGGAGTGGGGGTTTTACCCCAGGTGTTCACCATCCGTCAAATTACTGAGCCTTTTTCTCATCGACTCACCCTTCAGGGGGAGGCGGTGGGCGTTGTGCATTAGCCGGTCCAGAATGGCATCGGCCAGGGTGTTATCACCAATACTGGCATACCACTGGTCGGTGGGGAGCTGACTGATCACTGATGTTGATGTAGTGCCATGGCGGTCATCCATGATCTCCATCAGATCATTGCGATGGGCGGGTGTCAGTGGCTCCAACCCCCAGTCATCTATAATCAGTAGCTGCACCTTCGCCAGTTGCTTGAGCTGTTTGTGGTAGCTCCCATCGGCCTTGGCCTGGGTCAGCTCCAGCAGCAGCCTGGAGAGGCGGTAGTAGCGCACGCTGTAGCCCTGTAGGCAGCCATTATGGCCCAGCGCACAGGCCAGGTAGGTTTTGCCACTGCCACAGGGGCCGGTGATCAGCAGGTTCTGCTGACGATTAATCCATTCCCCCTGTGCCAGTCTGGCCATCTGTGAGGCGCTGATGTTTCTTGGGTGCTGATAGTCGATCTCCTGTACGCTGGCCCTGAGCTTGAAGCGGGCCTGGCGGATCAGGCGCTCCTGCTTGCGCTGGGTACGGGTCAGGTTCTCCTGGTCAATCAGTAGCTGTAGTCTGTCGGTAAAGGAGAGTCCTTCGTAGGTACCGACCTGTTCCAGTTGGCGCTGCAGGGCATCAGCCATCCCTCCCAGTTTGAGTTGACGGAGTCGGATAATGATTTCTGTTGTCATGGTTCTATCCTCTGTTTCAGTGGAAGTGGTTGGGGCCACGTACGTTGTCGTGGTCCTGTGGCAGCTCAACCGAGAGGTCGAGCTGCTCAGGGAGCTGGTCGCGATTACTCTTCAAGATCGACTTGATCTGTTTGAGTCGATCCAGCCCTTCCCGATTGGCAATCTGGCAGGCGCTATTGAGCCGCTGTGACGGGTACTCCCTGCTGAGATTGAGCAGTCCGAGACAGACCCGGTAGGCTTGCTCCGGGTGTGCTCTCGAAGAGAGCTGCATCTCTACCCACTGCAATACATCACTGCCCAGATCCTGTGCCCATCTCTTCAGTCGCCCCGGAGTCCACTGCTGATGCCTCTGGTGGCGCTCTGGCATGTGGGTGGGCTCTGTAGTGGTGCCGGGATGGCGCTTGCGTGGATGAACTGCGACCTTGTGTTGACGGAAGTAGAGGGTGATCAGCCCATCACTGGCGTGTAGCTCCAGAGACTCCCCCACGTACTGATGAGGGACCGAGTAGAGGTGCTGTTGATGCTGGATGTGATAGTCGATATTGACCTTGACCGTCTTGATCTCCACATACTGGTAAGGGTGGAGAGGAAGTGGCTTTAGAGCAGGCTTGTCAATCTGCTCAAAGGCCTCAATACGGTTGCCGGGCAGCTGTTTGAAGGGGCGTTGGTTGAGCTCCTCCAGCAGACTACGGATACACTGATTCACCTCAGCCAGCGAGAAGAAGCTGTGGTGGCGCAGTCGCGCCAGAATCCAGCGCTCTACAATCTGTACCCCAACCTCTGCCTTGGACTTGTCCTTCGGCTTATAGGGGCGTGCAGGGATCACCGCCACCCCGTAGTGTGCCGCCCACTGTTGGTAGGAGGGGTTGAGGTCTGGGTCATAGCGGCAGGGCCTGCTGACCCCACTGCGCAGGTTATCGGGGACTACGATCTCACTGCATCCTCCGAAGAACTCAAACATCCGTACATGGCTGCCGATCCAGTCCGGGAGTGCCTGGTTATGGGTTGCCTCGGCATAGGTGTAGTTGGAGGCTCCCAGTACCGCAACAAATACCTGTGCATCATGGATCTCACCAGTGGCTGCATTGATGATCGGCACAGTGGGACCACAGTAATCGACAAAACACTTCTCTCCCGCCTTGTGGGTCTGACGCATCGAGCGCTTCTGTGTACCCTGCCACTGGCGGTAACGGTCACAGAACTGTGAATAGCTGTAGCAGCGATTGGGATACTGCTGGCAGTACTCCTCCCACAGCAGCTGTTTGGTCATCTCCTTGCGTTTGAGATCCTGGTGGACCTTGGCCCAGTCAGGCTGCTGGAAGCGGGTAGAGCGCCGTGTATCGGACTTGGGGTAGAAGAGATTGGCCAACTCGGTGTCATTCAGCTCATCGGGTAGTGGCCAGGTAAGCTCCAGCTCACTGGCTTTGGCCAGCAGTTTCTGGATGGCTCCGACACTGATCTTGGTGCTGCGCTGGATCTGGCGGATACTCAGTCCACCAGAGAGCTTCAGCCTCAGTATTTCTCGTAGCGGGCTATGCACTTGACGTGAGTAACCCCTATATGTAGTGTTTTGAGGAGTGAGCACCAAACAAACACCAATAGCTGGAATTGACTACCCTCGTACAC
>DUYW01000272.1 GCA_013349825.1 Gammaproteobacteria bacterium
TAAGGATTTTCAGACGCTTTTGCCAAAAGCAGAGCAACAGCCACTAAATTCTTTCATCCACACGCTGTTACGCATGGTGGCCTGAGGATGAAGAGCTTGAGGCTTCATAATTTGTAGGAAACTTCAGTTTGTTCAAGAGTTGGCGGTTAAAACTGGAAACAACCACAACAAACGAAGCCTGATGTAGCGTCCCACGCTGCCTAAGGGTAACTGACCCTGCCTTATTGAGGAGAGACAGCTCAGGCTGTCTTACGGTTAATTAGGGATAACCTGACCCCAATAAAAAACGAGACAAACCTGTTACGGTATGTCCCGCTCTAAGCAGTGAACTTCCTATAATCTGCCGTGTTACTTCAGCTCCTCAATGGCCTGAAGGATCAGATCATCAGGCAGGTGATTAATCCCCTTATCTGCCGCCAGCCTCATGGTTGTAGTAATCAAGCGGCATGCCTTGCGAGGAATGCCTCCTGAGTTTTGGTGGATTAACTCAATGCCAGAATCTGATAGCAGGGTCTGTGTTGTGCCAGCAGCCTCAAAGCCATGCTGAATCAACTGTCGGAATCGTTCTCTTTGGGTGATTGGCTTAAGCTCGAGACGTACCTGAATCCTGCTGCTGAGTGCGGCATAAGGTTGGCGATCCAGTAGTCGGGCCAGCTCAGGGTGGCCTACAAACCAGACGGTAAGCAGATCCTTGGAGTCAAAGGCAAAGTTAATGAAGGCAGGAAAGTCTCGGAAGAATTCTGCGGGTAGATTCTGGGCCTCATCAATAATCCAGATCGGCCTGCGTGACTGGTGGGTCACCTGCTCCTCAATCCACTGTTTGATCTCCCGCCACATCTGCGAGCGCCGCCATGCTGGATTCAGCCCCAACTCCTGGGCCAAACTACGGTATAGGTCAAGGCGACCAAAGTCGGTCTCAGCCAGATAGGTGAGCTGGTATTGGTGTGTGTTGATATTTGCCGCAAGATGGCGCAGAGCTGCGGTCTTGCCCACCCCCGGCTCTCCAGTGATCACCCCTACCCCAGGGCTCTCCAGTAGCCACTGAAAACGGCTCTGTAGGTGCTCCAGAGCACCATCATCCCAGAGGCTCTGTTGTCCCTTGTCGAGAGGGAAGTGGCGCAGACCAAAGTGGTGTAGTGTTTTTCCCATAACTATTGCTCCCCGTAATGGCGCTTACAGGCCAACTCAATGGGGTTGGACTCCGTGATCTCTTGAGTCAACGGTAATGGCACCTGTGCCTGCTCTTCCCGCTTATGACGGCTGCGATGGGTGTTGGAGAGTTTGTCCTGTGCCACCACCTTGCAGAGGAGCTCCCCCTCTTGATTTAGTGCCTCAATAGGCTGCTGCTGATGCGGGTCCACTACCACGGTAATATGCTTCCCGTTGAGTGCATAGTCGACTTCATAACGATTCCCTCCATAGCTGATGGATCCATCCTTTCTCACCTTGCGCTCTACATGGTGGTAGAAGAGCTGATCAATTTGGCTTACCTGCTCTCCAAGAGGGCGGATGCGATCTAGGTCTTGCTGATAACGGATAATGGGGGCGCATCCCAGTACGCTGTGTTCCGCAGGATGGTAGTGCTGCTCCAGCCACCCCCACCAGCTACTATTGAGCTTCTCCAGTGACAGTGGTTCAACGGGTAGTTCACTTAAAAACTGCCCTCGCACGACACGGTGCCAGCGCTCCAGCTTACCCTTACCCTCAGGTGTGTAAGGACGACAGTAGATGAGTTCAATGCCCAGTCGGGCACAGATCCCCTGTAGTGAGTCAGCACGATAGGCGGCACCATTATCCACGACCAGCTTGTAGGGGAGTCCCCGTTTCAATAACGCTTGCTTCAGAACCCCTTCAATATCCAGTGCTGTCTCTGAGAGACAGAATGCACTGTGGGGAACCAGACGAGAGGCATCATCCATCAAGCTCACCAGATACCCCTTGCGCAGGCGGCCGTCGACGACCACTTTGGGGCCGTGCACAAGGTGAATTGCCGCAGGCAAGAGAGGGTGCCCTGGGGTATGACATCCCCATACCAAATATCTCCAGCGTAGCGAGCTTCGTAGCTGCGTCGCTCAACAGGTAGAGAGTCACTCTCCACTGGGCGAGAGAGTTGGCGGCTCTGTAGCAGACGGTGTACCGTAGAACGAGAGAGACTACCCTTGGGCACCTCCCCCCGATCCTCCATTAATCTGACCAACTGACGGATTGAGCGTTTGGGGTTCTCCTGCTTGGCCTCAATAATGGACTGCTGTAGGGGTGCTGCAAGCTTTGATACCCCTTTGTCAGAACGCTTTTCTGGGGCTAACCCATCCACTCCCTGACGCAGATAACGGTAGTACCACCCCTCAATGGTCTTAGCACTGATGTTGGTGCGACGGCTATTGGGAATGTCATAGTGGCGCTGGGACAGCCGCCCCAACTCCTGTTTAAGCTCTCCGTGCTCCAGCTGGGCGCTGGTCAGAGACCCCAGTACGCTCAAGCGAAACAGGGCAACTGGATCAATCGGCTTCATCATCGACTCCTTGTGTGTAGTAAAAGAGCCTGTGATTGAAAAGCGCCCCACGCCTACGGCCACGAATCTCCGAATAACATAGACAAGACAGCGGCCTGATGTACATTGAGAGAAGCATCTGAGAGCAAAGACCGAA
>DUYW01000152.1 GCA_013349825.1 Gammaproteobacteria bacterium
GGGTCCGTGAAGCGGTCATTGAGAGATTGCACATAGTGGTCAGAAACCGTAAGTACCTGGCTAATTTTTTTCCGTGTAAACAGATTCCAACCGACCGGAAAAGGGTGAAATATTGACATCCAGGGACGCGTATTTCGAGTAAAAGCAGAGACCATCCCTTCAACTTCTGCAGAGTGCTTTTCATCCTCCCTGCGGCTAATGCGATGGATGATTCTCCCTGCACACCAACTGCGTACGCCGTAGTGAATCAAGACGGCTGCAACCACAACGGCACTCCAGGCTAGCGGAGTCATCTCACTCGGCAACTGGAGTGTGGCACCACTCCACCACCCTTGCTGCAACGAGAGCGCCACAAAGGCAATCAGCACCGAAGTCGCCATAACCCCATCCCAAAACAGCACCTTGTTTCTCCATTCCCGACCCAGTGTCTTGAGTTGTGGCACCCATCGCTCCTGAATGGCACGTGCTGTATGGGTTAACATACCCACAATGCGGTAGGCTCGCTCAATCTCCAGCTGCTCGATACGATCTTCAATCTCCCCCATATCCTCAACTCTTTTACGCTCAAAGCGTTCACGCAAGGCCTCATCCTCAATTGGAAAGGCCGCATCCGGATTAAAGATTCGATAAAAACGTCCAGCAGTTAAACCTTGCTGAGAGAGCGCTCTCTGCCATGCTGCGACCACCTCCTCTGGGTTATCCTCTCGAGCTGTTGCATCAATCTGATTGAGAATATAGAGGAATTTATTCGAGTCATGACGCGTACGTGCCACTTCGACCAGATGGTTCAAAGTGTCCTTCATCGCTCCCGGCTCAGGGTGCCGGGCATCAAAAAAGATCAACACCAAATCAGACAGATCAATCATCCGATCGGTAATTCTCAAGGTCGCTGTGCGCTGTTGGTCCGCATCAAAACCGGGAGAGTCGATAATAATCTTGCCTCTTAACACCTCACTGGGAGCTGTCTTCAACTGTAGATAAGAGTCAATACGGTCCCCTTCTCCCGCCTCAACCTCTTCAATATCCCGACTGATATGAAAGAAAGGAAAGCGTGGGTCTGCATCCAAAGCACGTCCGGGGATGGTTCGAGGCTTTTCATCCTGCGTATAAGTCACAACGGTAAATTTATCATCCACCGCCTGGTTACCTGTCTGCTGCAGCTTTACCCCAAGATAGTAGTTGATAAAACTGGATTTTCCCGCCGAAAAGGTTCCCAATACTGAGATCAGTGGCCACCAAGAGACGTGCGTCGCATAGGATTCCGCAGGTGAGATAAACCCCATTTTGTGTCCTACCCGATCCAGTTGACGAAAACTCTTCACCACTTCAAGCAGCACCGGGTTCTCTTCCTCTAGGTGTCGCTCCAGCACTTCAAGACGGTGCTTCATCTGTTGTGTATATTTCATCCGCACGAGTATACTTCGCAAACTATTTTCAGAAAAGTCAGAACAGCGAAACAGCATAACAATGGGAAAAAATGTCCGTAAACAGTTTGCTCACCAGTTGCCAACTGAGCAGATTCACCAGAGAGTTCTCTCCATTGCGGAGCAAGAGAATGAATCGGGGTCTGGATCTGACAAAATTAATTTCACACGTAACGGTGAACAGTACCGGCTACATGGAAGTTACTCCGGCTTTTCTGTTGAGGGGCGGTTATCCATAACTGCAAAACAGATCACCATCGAAATCGAGCTACCACTCCTTGCACGTATGTTTCAAAGCAAGGTTGAAGCCTACATTGATCAACAGGCCCATAATGTGCTCTCCTCTGCCGCAGACTAAGGACCCCCTGAATAACCCCATGATCCTGTTTCGATCATCTTGATGAAGCTGAAAGAAAAAATCACCTTACGGTTTCAGCGGTACATGCTTGAACGTATTCAGCGTACTGTTGAAACAAGGCGTAAATCCACCACTCAAAGCGGGGAGTCAAACAGAGAGTCACAGCTTCGAGAGTGGTTGCTTGCCGCCGATGAAGTACATCACAACTACCTTGGAATTATCAAGCTGACCCTGCTCTTCTCTCTTCTGGCCCCTCTCTTGTGGTGGCTCGCGCCCATTCTTCAGTCAGCCATCAGCGAAACCACGAAACCGCCCCCCAGCCATATAAGCACTGCCGCCCCCAAGACTGCACTACCCTTATCACAGACAAAAATAGTGGAAGCAACCGCTATCCCCGTAAAACGTTTTGCCGTATTACTCAAATTGCAACAGAACCATCCTGAGACCACCCAAATTCTTGAAAAAATTCGTCAACGCCCGCTCCCTGTCAAGCTGAAAACATTGGATGATCTCTCTGGAAACCTACTGCTGATTGATGAGACCCCTGCAACACAACGCGATGCAGAGCGGTTAATCGGGATCTACAATCAACTCTTTGGGGTAGAGGGAGAGATCATTCGGCGCTAGTACTCCGACAACATTGTTTTGACCGTCTCAGAACTCTCGCCCCGAGTCCAAGACAAGGCGCAGTCATGCTGGCATAGTCACTCTATGTCAAATGGC
>DUYW01000114.1 GCA_013349825.1 Gammaproteobacteria bacterium
TACTGCTGCGTGAGTTTGAGGTGATTTAATGAAAAAGTTGGCCTCAAATTCACGTGAGAGCGCACGCTTTAATCAACAGGTTTCGGATTCAGGTCATACACACTATGAAGCAGATGGAGATGAGGTGATCAGAATCATCTCAGCACGAAAGGCGACATCATTTGAGAGGCGTAACTATGAAGATCAGCGATGAAATGTCAGAAGAGCTTAAGCGGCTATCAGATACTCCTGATGAGAAAATTGATACTAGCGATATTCCAGAGATCAAAGATTTCAGTCTGGCAGAGCAGGGGCGATTTTTTCGGCCAGTCAAGAAGCAGGTAACCCTGCGTTTAGATATGGATTTGATTGAGTGGTTTAAGGGGCAGGGTGCTGGCTATCAAACTCGGATTAACTCTGCTCTTAGGGAGTTTGTCGATGATCATAGAAAAGTGGGTCATGGGTAGGCTGGGTTGTACATATCCTATGGAGGTGGGTTGAGGTAAGTCTGTTGTCATAATAATGAGTGGGGTGTTTCTGCTCATCTGTCTGGGGTGGTGCTTGCTCTGCTTATCTGATGAAGTGGTAGCGAGAGCTGTCTCTTTCATCGTTTCTGGTGCTGCATCTGAAATTTAGTAACAGATTTAGTAACGTTGGATGAACAGATATGGTCAGAGACGGTCAACCTGATATATAATTTTCTAACTAGAAATAAGAAATTATAATCATACATAAAAAGATATGATTTGCTTTAGTGATCTCTTTATGGTATATGATGTAATCACTGTCCGTCTCACCTGAAGATGACCTGAGGCGAAGCAACGCCTTTAGGTGATAACAGCGATTCAGTTTGCTGTTGATCGAAGCCCCGGCCTTTTGGTTGGGGCTTTTTTTATGTGACTATTCTAACCATTGTAGTAGTATCATTGACCGTTCACTTATTGGAAACAACGTGTAGTTGGAGACAGTGTTATGTGGGGTAAAAATGATAGAGAACAGGATCTGGAGGTTGTAAAAGAGATGCAAGAGAGCAAAGCAGTGGATAAGAGCGGTTTTACTGGAAAGTCAGGTGAGCAGGCCTATATCGGCTCTACAGTAGTGATTAAAGGTGAGATCTCTGCATCTGAAGATCTGCTGGTGCAAGGTACTGTAGAGGGTTCTATCCACATCAAAGACAATATGCTCAATGTGGGTAAAGAGGGTACAGTCAATGCCACTATTGAGGCAAAAACAGTCCATGTCGAGGGGCGGGTTGATGGTGATATGGACAGCTCTGAACTGGTGATGATCCATGAATCCGGGCGAATGACAGGGAATATCAAGGCGAATCGCATCGTGCTCAAGGATGGATGCCGCTTCAGAGGACATATCGAGATGGATATGAATGATGACAAGGGGGGCGCAGGTCGATTAGTATCACAGAAGAGTGTGCCAGCGGCTGAACCTAAGAAAAAGTAGTACCACTACACCTCAAGCAGGTGTTGATGGAGTCAGTCGCAGCAGATGGTTCGTTTAAGACAGCAAGGTAGCGGCAAGCCGTATCGGGGGCAGACGGTAGGGGCATCTGTGGTTGAGAATAGACCCTCCCATACGGTCATTTTCAAACGTCTGGTGGAGAGTTTCTCCAGAGAGCAACGGGTTGATGTTATTGACCTGGCGCGGGTGATTGAACAGAATATTGAGTTCCTGACCCAATATAATATGCGTCTGCACTATCCCGATTTTACCCATCTTCTCAATGAAATGCGTCAGCAACAGAATGCTGAAACTGAGCAAGAATCTACCGAAATCAGCTTGCCACCACTGTTTTCAGGGCTCACCAGTGCAGACTGTGCATTGGCATGGGATCTGGTGCAGTACCTGAGTCCTCCTGAGGTTACGGAACTGTCGCGCAAGTTGTCAGATTCAATACGCAGGGGTGGACTGGTCTACCTGGTGAATAGTACTCACGCTAGGATATCGAGAGAGCCGATGTTCTGCACGGTCCAAGATGACGCTCATATCCTCTTTAAGGGTTGTCAAGCAGAAGAGAAGAGCTCTCCTGGTTATAGTCAGCGGGAAGTGCTGGAGTTGATGCCGGAGTTCCAGTTAATGCATGCGACCCTGCTTCAGAATGGGCTTCAGGAGATGTTGTTACAAAAGAGCTGATGTCTTCGCTTGCTTGATTGTTTGGATTGAGCGAGGTGTCTAAATCGCTAGATGGGCATCTTAGATGTAACATAATTGACATAAGTTAATAAAATGCACAGGCTTGTTTTGCGGTCAGAGCTGATTTCGCTTTGTAACAAAATGTTTCACACTACCTCCCCCGTTTGGTGGATATCTCCCCCAGAGGACATATGATACCTTTTTTGTGTGGTTAATCTGATGAGGAACTCTTTGAGTGGACTCGTGGAGGCACCAATGATGATGGATAAGAGAGTTGAGATTGGTTGGGTTTGTGTTCGAGTTTAATAGGTTGCTAATAAAAC
>DUYW01000140.1 GCA_013349825.1 Gammaproteobacteria bacterium
TTGAATTATGAAAAGTCCGAGTGCATAAACCTTAAAAACTGCGCACTGGGTGGGTCAATTATTTTGAGCACAGGTGGGTCAATTTTTGTTAGCGCTGAGGACCGGGGTCGTTGCCTCCAAACTCATCGCATCTTTGATCCGGTTACGACCATTACTTTTTGCATAGTAGAGCGCTCGATCTGCAGCCTCGATCAACACAGCAGGAGAATCTGTCGCATCCACAACATTATATCCGGTACTGACCGTGACTCTGCCCGAGGGAAACGGATACTGCTCAACCGCTACCCTGAACCGCTCCAGCACCTCATGAGCTCCATCAGCATCACAATTATTGAGAATGACGATAAACTCCTCGCCCCCATAACGAAACAGAAAATCGGTATTACGGAAGACCTTCTCCATCAACTGTGCAAATAACAACAACACCTCATCCCCATAGAGATGGCCAAATTCATCATTTACCTTCTTGAAAAAATCGATATCCAAAATGGCCAGCCATGAATTCTTCAGCTGCCTACTGAGACCTTTACCACGATAGAAGGTGATAATTTCATTCAGCGTCAGCTCCAGTGTCTGCCGGTTCAGCAGGTGAGTCAGGGCATCTCGCTCTTTGGAATCCAGCAATGCCACCTGATTTGAGTAGACAAGATAGAGTCCCTCAACAATCGTTTGGTCCTCCTCATTCACCTGTCCCTGAATCAGGATGATGCGACGTGGTTTGACTTTCTCAGCCACATCAAAAAAGAGCCACTTGATACCCTCGATTTCACAACGGGTCACACCACCCTGACTCTGTGTAATACAGTTCAGTAGCAGCTCTGAATTATTATCTCGAAAGTCTTCATCCAGAGAGATTGGAAAACGGCGAATGGAGTCTGCATCCTGAGCGGTGGCTCCTTCAAAGATCTCATAGGCGACAACATCCTCAACCCCGTTCAAACTCTTGAAATAGTGGATAATTGCGTGGGTTAAGGACAGGTAAGTTTTATGAACCAACAGCATTGATGAGAGCTGAAAGGCTTTCTGAAGTGCTTCCCTAGACATCAATAACAGCTCCAGACAGGCACAAAAAACAGATAGAGACTCTAACCATCTTGACCATACACCTGTTATTGAGAACTCTCTCTAATCCTGCGTAAATGGTCAACCATCTCTGAGCTATCACCCCCTTGGATAATGGCTTCAAGCAACTTAGGTTTCTGCTGAACCACTCGCTTAGCGGATGACTTTTTATCAGAACCTGGAGAAGAGGTGCCAGCCGGTGGCTGACCAGTCCCCTCTTCATGAGAAACCCCACTGTGTTCTACTCCTGACTCCGGAGTCGTCGCCGAACGAACAAAAACCAGTATAATGATCACAACCACGGCAATCCCGACAGCTACCAACAGCCCTTTAAGTTCTTTCATCTGTCTCTATCCACCCTCTTTTCCTCCATCTAGGAGCCTGTCCTAGTAGGAAGATTACCACAAATCAAACTCATCAATGAGTTATCGACCCATTAAGCCTCTTATTGTAGTGGTTCTTTCTGAATGGCAGCTCTCGCATTCACCCTTTTAACTGCGCCTGCAACTTTGCATCCGCGGCCTCTACCGCACGTGCATTTGCCGCCCGCTCTTCAACCAATCGAACGGCCAACGCCTCATCTGCAGTCGCCAATATCTGTGCCGCAAGATAAGCTGAATTTTTTGCCCCATGCTTGCCAATCGCCACCGTTGCTACCGGTATTCCACCCGGCATCTGTACCGTTGAAAGCAGTGAGTCCATCCCTTCCAATGCGCCATTCATTGGCACTCCGATTACCGGTTTGGTCGTTGCAGCAGCAACCGCACCTGCCAGATGAGCCGCCAGACCCGCCGCCGCAATAAAGGCACCACAGCCACGTTGATCGGCATCGGTTACATAATCATGCGTAATCGCAGGGGTACGGTGGGCAGAGGTAATCTTGACCTCAAAGGGGATCTCCAGCTTCTTCAAGATATCCAGACAGGCCTGCATGGTTGGCAAGTCAGAATCAGAACCCATCAATACTGCTACAAATTTTTCACTCATTCTCTTCTCTCTATATGTTTTTTGTATAGATCCCGGACAAACTCTCCTAGGATGTTGCTTTTTTAGAAACTTTTTTACTGGCAACCTTTTTCTTGGCCGCTTTTTTCTTTACAGCCTTCTTTTTTACCGCCTTTTTCTTGGGCGCAGCCTTTTTCTTCAGTGCCGCCGAGGCCTGTCGTTTCTCACTGGCTCGAATTGCAGCGGCCCCATTGGCAGAGATCAGACGTATAGATTTTCCTGCCTCCTCCAGCGCCTCAACAATCTGCAAAGCCTTCGCCAACTTACCTTCTTTCACTTTGAGTGTCGCATTCGGTGGAGAGGCGGGGTCACGCAGCAGGGTAAAGCCCCCGCCATGAAACTGTTTAGACAGG
>DUYW01000219.1 GCA_013349825.1 Gammaproteobacteria bacterium
ATCAAGATAGTTCAAAATTAATGGACTATGAGTTGTTACTAGAACTTGTGGTTGTGCTTCCACTAAAGAGTCCATCAAATATTCAACCAACTCCAGGTTAATTCCATTTTCAATCTCATCCAGCAATAGAAAACTCTGCTTACTGCTGAGCTGTGCAAAAATTGCTAATAGCCTCAATAATCCATCATTGATATGCCGAGCCTCTGTAGGTAGTTTCTTTCCGCTGAAATTTTCACTAATAGAGAGTTGCTTCCATCCAGATCTTTGTGAGCTAGTAGCAACCTTCTCAAGATATGGATACACTCTTTTTAACTTATCACCCAGCCGATCACGCTCTCCACTTCCAAGCTCATATAGAAAGGCAGAAAGCTGCTCCCCACCAATTCCAAGTGAGCCATCCGATTCTCTAGTTTTCTTACGCAACAGTTCTGGNGAGAGCATATCCAGAGAATGAAGATTACAAAAGAANTTTTTNAATATCNTAATGGGTTCAAAAAGTTGNTTCTCATTTAGCTGCGATATCACAGACCCCTGGTAGGTAAAAGTAATTGGTGAAGTTATATTAATTTTTGGTGATTTAGGGTGTGCCTGATATGATAATTTTCCACTGTCTACCTTTAATATTGACTGCCCATTCCATACTAGATGTTCTGCTGTACAACGAAGTTCTGCTCGATTGAACACCCCATTCCATTCATAATGTAATCCATCATCATCTTCTAACAAGACTTTAAATTTAACATTAAGCTTCTTCGTCAATTTAGAATTGATATCAGCCGCATCCCAATGGCGCTGCTTTAACCACCCAGCAATATCTCCTTTCAACTGTTGTGACAAAAAATCAAAAAATTGAAGTACCGTCGATTTACCAGAACCATTCAATCCAATCAGGCAGTTGAACTTAGCCAGATTCATTTTAAAGCCCACTAAGGACTTAAAATTATTAACTTCAATTTCTACAATTTTCATGTCTATTCCTGGCTAACCTATTCAATCTTCCAATCCAATATTACTCAATTTATCATCAACAAATACCCCTGATACAACAGCAGCCTTTATAACCTTTTTGCTTCCATCATATCTCCTGGCTGATTCATTGATCCATCAATTGTTATTGATTCACACCAACCCCCATCTTTTTCCACAATGGCGACAAATCCGCAGGTACTTCCATCGTCCTCCAGATTGCCCGCTTTCTATCGGTCTTTGCTTTCTGTCCAAGCAGTCGATTCAGGTTTGGATGAACAATCCGCTCATAGAATTTCTTGCCATGTATCCACTGCTTAAGATGAGCTTCAACAGTAAGTTGTCGCACCTCTTCAAGCCGATCATTGAACTGTTGTAGCAACTGATCTGGATCAAGATATTGATGCCACTCTTTCAGCTTCTCTTCAATCCGTTGCTGGTCGAGTGCTACTTCCAGATCCAGAAGCTCTTCTTTAAACCCTTTGGTTCGTAGCCCCTCCCACAACGGATTGATGACAGACCACAACACGCCATGCGCAACCCACTGTTCAATATTTTCCAGTAGTGCCGACTCTAGCGTACTGTACTCCCCACTCACCTTCTGTTGCTGTGTGGGTGGAAATGCTCGCCACAGCTCTTCAGGGACAATGAGGTAGTTCTCTATGCAAAATCTTGGTAGCACCCAAAGGTTAGATAGTTCTTGCAGTTTGTTAGTGATGACCCCATCTGACCACTCATCCCTATCCACTACACCAATCCAGTCCAGCTTTTGAGCGAGGATTTCCAAAACTTGCTTCTTCCCTCCGGCACTTTCAACCACCCAATCTTTTTCCCAGCCTAGTGCAGCCTTTGTCAGTAGCTGCTTAAATGCCAGCACATCATCACCACCCTCAACCAGTAGTACTTGCCTGCCCGATACACCAATTTTCTGCTCCTCTATCTCACGAATTCTGACACTGACATTCATAACGGTTGATCCTGCTGAGAAGGGTCCAGAATAATCCGTCTCCCACGACCGTCATAGCGGTGCCAGATATCCACTGCATGGGAGGTGATGATCAACTGTCCATGCCGTGCTGCAACCAACTGTTCAATAGAGGCGAGCAGCGGCTCCATCAACGATGGATGAAGGTAGAGATCAGGTTCATCAATCAACACAATGCCACCCTCCTGCATCCAGCGACTCAGCAGATAGATCAGAATCAACACCTGATGCTCACCGGCACTCAGTTCATCCAGTGAGTGGTATGCTCCTCGTTGGTTTTTCATTTTAACTCTAAGCCGGTTTTCACCGGGTTTAACATCCGTCTCTATTGACTTCCCCACCAAAAACTCATTGATGTGTCGAACCACCTCATGAAATTGGTGAAGCCGGGTTGTCTTCAGAGCCAGCAAAGATGCTTCCAGCTGACCGTTCCAATCCTCTGTGACGACATATTGTGTCAACCACC
>DUYW01000274.1 GCA_013349825.1 Gammaproteobacteria bacterium
TAACTTTAGAATAAACTGATTGATGTTGATGCACGGCTTTTCTTTCTGGGTCTCTTGTTTGAAGCTTTCATCATGAAAGAGGCTCAACATACGGCTCATAATATTGTCTAGTTTGACCGTGTTCTCGTAGGCCATTTCCAGTAACTGCTTCTGCTCCTCATCAACGGTATAATCCTCAAGCATTGATATCATGCCCTGTACTACGGTCAATGGTGTTTTTAGCTCATGTGAACTTACGCTGAGGAAAGAGTTGACCAAGTCATCCCGCTGAATCTTATCGCGTAGACGGTTAATCTCAGTATTATCTGATATGGCGACCTGAATATGTTGCTCACCTTTGCGTGAATGATATTTGACCTCCAGATCATTGAGAGAGCCTGAGAGTACAAGGCTCCCTTCTCTGACCAGTTGTTCAATCTCTGGTTGACCATCGCTGTTGGCGATGGCTCCAATTAACTCAACCAAAGGCCTCCCTGTCCAGTGTCCGATCTCGGTTTGCAGAATTGGATTTTGATAGACAATTACCGCACCAACAGGGCTTTGATCCCAGGTTGCCGTGAGAATTGGTAGCATTGCTAACTCTGGGTCAAATAGGTTGTTTGTCATAGCGGTCCTGAAAGTACTGTTTGATGGTGTAGGGGGGGACCCCATACCGTATGGGTTACACTCATAGTGTTTTTATGACTTGCTCTCTACCCCACGGGAGATCAGTTGCAGTAGATTTCCAATTAATATCTTCTGATGGTTGTCGCAGTTTTTTTGCATATCCTGAAGATTGTTGGAGAGTTCTGTAATCAGACGGAGGTGAGCCAGTTTTTCTTCACGGGCCATCCGCAGTTCCAGACGCAACTTCTGCAGCTGTCCCATCAAGGTGTAGACATCGGGAATGTGGGCGGTCTGAACACGGTTGGCGTAGGCGTGATCCTTGATAAAGGACATTTTTTCGAGAATGGTAGAGACCTCCAGTTTCGCGGCGGCAGGAAACACAATCTCCAGTTGATCCATAGCAACCTTGCCTTCAAAGGTCTTTAGCTCACCAGATTGAATTTTAAGCTGAATTTCCCTGCGGTTGATTCCAAGCTGCTTGGCCGCTTTGGCAACCGTTAGAACCTCTCTTAAAGTATCTTCCTGAACACCAATGCTCATAATTCTGCCCCCATGCAAAATGAGACTGCAACTATTAGATAGTAGGAGAGTTTAACGACAGATGCAACGGAGAGGGTCAGCGCTTTCCCTCACCAGAGGCCTTGATCAGTATCTTGTCCAGCCAGTGGTCAGGCAGTAACCGCTTTAAAATAGCAAACAGATAGGTAGGGAAGGTGACAGGATAGCGAACTTTTGGGTGTGGATGCTCCAGCGCATGGATCAATTTTGTGGCAACCGCATCAGCAGAAAGTGTGAAGGGGGCAGCGGGTCCCGGTTTCTTCAAGCGCTGTTCCATCGCCTCGTAATTTGAGTGGTGAACACTGTGGGTCGGGTCAATATTTTTTTTGAAAGCTTGATAGGCATTGCTTCTGAATTTGGACTCTATGGGTCCCGGTTGAATCAGCGAGAGATGGATGTTGGTCCCTTGTAACTCTAACCGCAAGGTATCGGTCAACCCCTCCAGGGCAAACTTACTGGCATTGTAGGCACCGCGATAAGGCATTACCACGAAGCCCAGTACTGAGCTGTTCTGAACAATACGGCCATGCCCCTGTTTCCGCATAACGGGAATCACCTTGTTGATTAGCTCAGTGGTACCAAATAGATTGGTCTCAAATTGTCGACGTAAGGTTTCTCGGGTCAGATCTTCAACAGCACCGGGCTGACCATAAGCCGCGTTATTGAAGAGCGCATCCAATTGGCCTCCGGTCATCTCCAAAATGGTCTCAATGGCAGTAATGATGGAGTCTGAATGATCCAGATCAAGCAGTACACTCTCAAAACCATCCGCACGTAACTGTTCAACATCCGCCTGTTTTCGAGCAGAGGCAAAAACACGCCAACCCCGTGCCTTCAAGATCTCGGCACATCTTAATCCAATCCCGCTTGAACATCCGGTCACTAAAATGGATTGAGTGGAAGGCTTGTTTGTTTGCACTTTCATATTGAAGAGGTCAGGCCTACTGTATTGTGTTGAGAGGGGCGTTTGATTTTACCGGTTGGTGGACAAGAAAACCAAGGATCGATGCAGCAGATTTTTTCATAGTAGTGACCCTGGCCCACCGCCACCCAGATAATGATAGAGTGAATTTTGGATTAGTATAGATATTATAGTGATACATTAAAAAGATATAATAACTAATTATATTATAATGGTTATAGTGAG
>DUYW01000174.1 GCA_013349825.1 Gammaproteobacteria bacterium
GAAAAAGGTTAAAGAATTTGATAGTAGCTGTTCAGATTGCCCCTGAAATTCACCAGTTCAAGGCAAAAAATGTGAGTTTACACGTGTAAATGACCATTTTTGAACGCCGAAATGGTGGATTTCAGGGGTGAGCTGAATAGTTACATAAAAACTATCTACAGAAGCCTTTACCTGCTGGCTCAGGAAGGGTATCCTTTGCGCCGATTTTCAGAGACTCAGGCGGCTTCAACTCTTGGAGCTACCCCCTCTGAATAGTGGTTTTGGTATATTATCTCTTGGCTTATTTTTAGAGTGTTTTTTAATTGGAGAGCTGGCCGAGTGGCTGAAGGCGCGCCCCTGCTAAGGGCGTATAGGTGAAAGCTTATCGAGGGTTCGAATCCCTCGCTCTCCGCCATATTATATTTCAGTATCTTACTGTTATTAAAGATACCTGAGTTGGGGTGTGAAAGGGCATGTCCGGGCTTAAATAAGTCACAACAGCCGATAGTACGATCCATCCCACTCAGCCAGTTCTTTACGAACTAGAGCCTCAAGGGTTCTGATCTCCAGTTTGTTCATACCGGCAGGGTTTACTGGCCCGTTACGCAGCTGAACAAGTGTTTTTTGCTGAGAGGGGGATATTCTTGGTGGTTTCTGCTGCTCTGTCATTCTGCTATTATCTACAGGAAAGAGAAAAAATTCAAGTTATATTACAGAATGTTACTATTTGCTGAGAATATTTGGTACTCGAATACCATAGGTTTGTGAGTACTAGGAGCAAACGTCCCGTGGACGGCACGCTGTCAGTATCGACATAGTAAAAATGGTGCCGGATGAGGTTGATCTGTTCTTACAGCACGCAGTGGTTACAACTCCCGGAAGGAGTGTAATATTTTGTTACATTTCTTGAAATATCTGAATATGCACTTAATATTGCCCTCGTGAACAAATAGTTCTGGTTAGAAGAGAGGCATATAAAGCCACTGAGCTAAAGAGCGTAGAATCTATACGGTCGCAGGGTTGCCAGTGCTATTGGGTTAAAGTTACTTTCATCACTAAACCTCTCTCAATAAAGTAGCCGATTACCCGCACGCGGCGAAGGGGAGTTTCTTATCGAAGATTTAGAAGAGAGTGGCATAGGAGGGGAGTACATGCACTCAAACAACCGGGTGTTGGTAGTTGATGATGATGACAGTATTCTCTCTACCTATCAGCAGGTTTTATCTCCTGAAACGATAGATTCGGGAGTTTCCCAAGCTTTGGCAGCTACACTCAGTGAGTCAGTAAAATCATCTGCGGATCAGGAGACGGCTCAATATCGCCTTCAATACGCGAATAGTGGTGAACAGGCGATTCAAAAGGTTGAGGAGTCGCTTAGAAGTGGTACCCCTTTTGCTGTAGTACTGATGGATATTCGGATGCCTCCAGGCATGAACGGTTTAGAAGCGGCAGATAGAATTCGTCGAATGGATAGCCAGATCTATATTGTCTTTGTCAGTGCGTATTCGGACTACTCAGCAGAGGAGATGCACCAAAAAATAGATAAAAACATGATGCTGATCCACAAGCCTTTTTCAGATGATGTATTAGTGCAGACAGTTCGCATGCTGTGTACAAACTGGGGGCGTGAGCATTATCTGATGCAAGCCTACAGTCAACTTCAGACCTTCTCGGATACCATGGTACAGCAAGCGACCCGCGATGGATTGACCGGACTCTATAATCGCCATTTTCTGAATGAGTCGCTCGAGAATGAGGTCATGCGTGCCCGGCGTGAACAGCTTCCAATGGGGCTGCTGATGGTCGATATAGACCGTTTTAAGTGGTACAACGATCACTATGGACACCTTCAGGGAGACCGGTCATTACATGCGGTTGCTCAGCTCCTCTGCACGGTAGCAAAACGCCCTGCTGATCTGGTGGCGCGATTTGGTGGTGAGGAGTTCTGTCTGGTGTTGCCGAATACGGATCTGGAGGGTGTTAAGACGGTTGCTGCAAATATCTGTGCAGAGTTAGCATTATTAAAGATAGATTTTCCTGAGAGTGATGTCTCCTCATGGGTAACAGTCAGTATTGGAGGGGTGAGTTGTACGCCTCAGAGAGAGGATACATCAAATTTGCTGCTCTCTATTGCAGATCGCTTACTCTATGATGTGAAGAATAAAGGCAGGAACGGCTTCCTGGTTGAGGTTTGTTCAGATGTTCCTGCTTCCGAAAGCATATTTTTGGATAAAACATCAATATACTATTGATATAAAACAACAACATCCTATTTCTCCTATGTCATACTGCAATCGCTAATT
>DUYW01000208.1 GCA_013349825.1 Gammaproteobacteria bacterium
ACCTTGCTAATAGCCCGCTATTGGCTGCGATCTTCGCCTTGATCTTGAACACTATGGACGTAATTCAAATTACCCAGACTTTTTCAGAGGTTCCCTAATGAAAATAAAAATGACCTGTTACAGATAGTCGGTATCATTTGGTAATCTATAGAATCCAAATAGCTGTTTCCCTAAGTCAATAAAAAACCCCCACCGAAAACGATGGGGGTTATTAAGTACAGCATTTACTACTGAGCGTTAAGCGGCCTCATCATCACCAACGAAGAAGCTCATGATGTAGATGATTAATCCGATCAGGAAGACTACACCGGCAATCTCACGCATCCAGTAGAACAGCGCAAGCTGATCCTGAGTCGCCATGAAGGTCATGGGGGTCTCAGAGATTCGCTGCAACCAAGTCTGCAGGATACCTGCCGCGGTCAGGAACAGGGTGATGAAGGTGATTGAGACTGTCATCAGCCAGAAGGACCACATCTCCATAACCTGTGCCTTGTTGGAGTTGGCGGCACGTCCACGGATGATGGGCATCGCGTAGGAGATGATCGCCAGCACTACCATCGCATAGGCTCCGTAGAAGGCCATATGACCATGGGCTGCGGTGATCTGCGTTCCATGTGTGAAGTAGTTCACCGGAGCCAGGGTGTGGAGGAAGCCCCATACACCAGCACCTAAGAAGGCCATTACACCGGTGCCCAATGCCCACAATACTGCGGCTTTGTTGGGGTGCTCACGCTTACGCTTGTTGACCATGGTGAAGGCAAATACGGTCATCATGAAGAATGGTATGGGTTCCATTGCGGAGAAGATCGATCCCCACCACTGCCAGTACTCAGGGGTACCAATCCAGTAGTAGTGGTGTCCTGTTCCGATTATGCCGGTGATCAGGGTCATGGCGATGATGATATACAACCATTTCTCGATCACTTCACGGTCTACACCGGTGGTCTTGATCAGGACGAAGGCCAGAATTGCACCCAGAATCAGCTCCCAAACACCCTCTACCCACAGATGCACGGTCCACCACCACCAGAATTTATCCTGTACCAGGTTGGTTGGGTTGTAGAACGAGAAGAGGAAGAAGACGGCAAGGCCGATCAGACCGATCATCAATACCAGGTTGATGACGGTTTTACGCCCTTGTAGTACGGTCATTCCGACATTGAAGATGAAGGCGAGGGCGACTACGACTATACCCAGTTTGGTTATGGTCGGCTGTTCGAGAAATTCTCGTCCCATGGTGGGCAGCAGATCATTCATGGTGAGGTCTGCGAGGGTCGAGTAGGGGACCAGCAGGTAACCGAGAATGGTCAGTGCGCCTGCGACCAGGAAGATCCAGAACATGAGGATCGCCAGACCGGGGCTGTAGAGTTCACGCTCCGCTTCCTCGGGTATGAGGTAGTAGGAGGCACCCATGAAGCCAAAGAGTAACCAGACGATCAACAGGTTGGTGTGGACCATACGGGCTACGTTAAAGGGGATCTCAGGGAAGAGAAAGTCGCCAACAACATACTGTAGGCCGATGATCAGTCCAAATAGGATCTGACCGACGAACAGGCCGATGGCTGCGGTGAAGTAGTATTTAGCTACTGCTTGTGATTGATATTCCATTTTATGAATGCTCCTTTAACCCATTTTGTTGGGTGGCCAACCCGCAGTGTTGATCTCTGAGGCGTACTTCAGAAACTGCGCGATCTGCTCCAACTCTTCATCGCTGAAGTTGAATTGGGGCATGCTGCGACGACCGGGGATGCCATCTTTCGGACGACTCTTGATGAAGCCTTTGATGGCTTCTGTGCTGTTGCCGAAGCGCACATAGACATTACCAAGCTCTGGAGCAAAGTAGGCTCCCTCACCGAGTAATGTATGACAGCCAATACAGTTATTCTTTTCCCACAGCATTTTTCCTGCCGCTACTGTCGGGGTGATATTTTCATGGTTGTCCCTTTGGGGTACGACACCCATGGTGTCAAAAGTCAGGGCCAGAAATAGCAGGAAGAAGAACAGGCTTCCTCCATAAAATATATTTCGAGCCATCGATTTGGTGAACATTTCATCCATCGCTTGGTGCTCCATTAATGTTACGGAAGTGTGGAATGCGTAGTGTCCGTGAATACCGACCACCCTACGTTGATCCAGATCAACTCCATCAGGTAATTTATAAAGCTCAAGTTTCGGAGTTCAAAATCATGCATTCAGCCCCCTCAAGCCGCATCAGGCAAGGCTTCAAGCTCCATTGTAAATGCATCAAGTTGTAGTGCTTGCAC
>DUYW01000244.1 GCA_013349825.1 Gammaproteobacteria bacterium
TTGGAGATCGGTAGTCTGTTGACTCATGTTTTTCTCCAAAATGGTTCGTTTTTAGTGTTTTGTGGCTGCACATTATACAGGAATATTCTTTTATATCAACTTCTTATTCTTAAGTTGACGACATTGCTGTAGAGAGGCTAAAAGCTCATGGAAATATTCGGTGGGTGATCGTGGGAGATGGGAGAAAATCAGACTGGGTGAGTGCTGAAGTTATTCGAAGAAAGTTAGAGAAAAATATCCTTTTGGCTGGTCGTTTTCCTGTGGAGCGGATGCCATCTTTTTATGCTCATGCAGATGCCTTATTGGTAACCTTGAAAAGGGATCCGGTATTCAGTATGACTATACCTGGCAAGGTGCAATCATACATGATGTCTGGCATCCCTCTGCTGGGTATGCTGGATGGCGAAGGCGCTGAGGTAATTAGGCAAGCAAATGCAGGCTTAGTCTGCCCCGCAGGGGACTCTGAGGGGTTGACGAAGATTGTTTTGGAAATGGCAGGAATGAGCTCAATTAAACGGCATGAAATTGGGCAGAATGGCCATAGGTATGCAGAAACAGAATTTGATCGTGAAAAGTTAATCAAGAAGCTGGATGACTATTTTGTTGAAGCTATAGATTCATATCCTTCAAAACGAGCTGCTGAATGATATTAATTACTGGTGCGACAGGTTTTGTTGGCCATGCTGTTGTGGAGCGACTCTGCACGGATGACCCTCTTCAACCTGTATCTGTTGCTGTTAGAAGAGAAACTGGTGGTTGGCCAACTGCTGTAGTTGAGCATGTCGTAGGTGATCTAACAGTGGAGACCTCCTGGGATGATGCAGTTCAAGACGTTGATCAGCTGATTCATTGTGCTGCACGGGTTCATGTGATGAAGGATAATATAGCAGATCCTCTGGCCGAATTTCGTCGTATCAATGTGGAGGGAACTTTGAATCTTGCAAGACAGGCAGCTATGGCTGGTGTTCGCAGGTTTTTGTTTCTTAGTTCAATTAAAGTGAATGGTGAGTCTACTCAACCAGGTTTCCCTTTTTCTGAAGGTGATATGCCTGCGCCGGTGGACCCCTATGGTGTCTCCAAGTATGAGGCAGAGCAAGGCTTGCAGCAGATTGCTAGTGAAACAGGTATGGAGGTTGTTTGTATTCGGCCACCATTGGTTTATGGCCCTGGAGTGAAAGCCAATTTTTTATCAATGATGCGTTGGGTATCCCGGGGGCTACCGTTGCCACTTGGAGCTATTCACAATCAACGCACTTTAGTAGCACTGGATAACCTGGTTGATTTGATAGTGACCTGTCTATTTCATCCGGCAGCGGCGAACCAGGTGTTTCTAGCAGGTGATGGCGAAGATCTTTCAATGACAGGTCTATTGTGGCGAGTGGGTGAGGCGCTGGGGAAACCGGCCCGCTTACTTCCACTTCCAGAATCTGTATTGAGGGTAGGAGCAGCAGCTTTGGGGCGACGTGACATGGCACAGCGGTTGTTGGGGTCGTTACAGGTCGATATTGGTAAAGCACATCAGTTACTGGATTGGGAGCCACCAATTTCGGTTAATGCAGAGCTGAAAAAAACTGCAGATGCATTTTTAGGTAAAGCGGTGTGAAGCGCATCTTTGATATTTTGGTTGGATTGCTTGCGTTAGCAGTTTTGCTTCTTCCCATTGTGATTATTGCTTTGGCAGTACGCATAACGTCAGCAGGTCCCGTGTTGTACTGGAGTGATCGTATAGGTCTGGGTGGACAAATTATTAAGATGCCTAAGTTTCGTTCTATGCGAGTCGATGCTCCAGTGGTTGCGACCCACTTGATGACTGATCCAGATGCTTTTCTGACCCCCATAGGAGGCTTTATTCGACGTTCGAGCCTGGATGAGCTTCCACAGCTGTTATCAGTTCTGAAAGGGGATATGAGTTTTGTAGGTCCCCGTCCTGCACTGTTCAATCAGGATGACTTGATTGCGTTACGTTTAGAGCAAGGTGTGGATCGGTTGATTCCCGGAATTACGGGTTGGGCACAGGTGAATGGACGAGATGAGTTACCGATTCCAGAAAAGGTTGCGTTAGATGTGGAATATCTGCACAGACGCTCATTCTGGTTTGATTTGAAGATTCTATGGATGACCTTCTGGAATGGTAACTATTCAGGGGTGTTAACGGAAAATAATCCTTGACAGGCTTTTTCAGCAAAAACATGTTTTTTAGTCCACCCCCGTACCTCTTGCTCATTTTGC
>DUYW01000214.1 GCA_013349825.1 Gammaproteobacteria bacterium
AAGCAAAATGAGCAAGAGGTACGGGGGTGGACTAAAAAACATGTTTTTGCTGAAAAAGCCTGTCAAGGATTATTTTCCGTTAACACCCCTGAATAGTTACTGACAAAGTATGTTCATATTTGAGCGGTCCTATTTCAGCAGAACCGTTGCCCTTCCGATAACTGGTGTCCGTTTTGGACATCTGTCCTTTATCGTTATGCACGATGTCCAAAATGGGCACCGTGCCGGGTCCGTTACTGGAGACTTCATCAGATTGAGGGAGCATGAAAATCTTTTCCATCGCGTACCTATTCCGACCTGTTTGACTGCATGCATCATGGGTGCCCAAAATGGACACCCAATATCCTCCTTTTGGCGCTTCTCTAGCCTAGCCTGTTCTTTGTTGTCAGCATCCAGGTCATCACTATTGCACACCGTCTTCAGATCTTGCCATCGATCAACGTACTTCTTGCCTGCTAACCAACGGAAAAGGTCATCTTTCTGAAATAAAGATATTTTCCCACCAAACACAGGATCATCTACAATTTTAGATCCAACCTGTTTAGGAAGTTCTTTATACGATGCTGCAAAAATAATTGCATTGAGCAGTGTTTCTCCGTTTTGATCACTGTACTGAGCTGCAACTGTCCAAGCTCAAAACCACGCTCAAAGCTTCTATTAGCTATAACCAGATCTTCTCAGGATCTTTAGATTGATTGCTCACATCAACACCTCGCCCAGTGTCTCGCCAAGATTAGGTGCCGACCCCATGTGGTTGACGATACCCACTTTTCCCCCGCTAAAGGTAGGGACCGGCCGTTCTGTTATTACTCAAAGCGATCCGCATGCACCCTGTTAATCATCTGCTGAACCCGTGTGGTTGCACCCACCGGAATCAGCTCTATCTCTTCATGCTGGCTTGCGAATACCCGAAAAACCTCATCAGCAAACCCTTGGCCAATCGTGTCAACGCCTTCAAAATCCAGAATCACTATGCGGAACTTTTCAACACGATTAAGAATCCTCTTTGCTTGCGACCTTGAAACCAGAGTCTCTCCTTCATACAGCGCAAGCCTCAACGGAATCACCGTTTTCTCAAATCGGTACTCATCTGGCCCTCCGCTATATTCATCAAAAACCGCACCCAGATCCTTTTCACTATCAATTGCTATCCACATCGCAACTTGAGTTCCTTCACTCTCATGCTCATGGTGCAGAAGAAAATCATTCTTGTAGTTATCATCATGGTCAAAGGCCAGCTCACCTGACTCAATAATGAAGCTATCAAATGAGCGACTTGTAAAGAAGATTCCTTGGCCCGTGTGATTAGCCGGGTCTGTGGTCAGCTTCCCCTTGCTCAGCTCAAGCAATGACTCTCGCGGGTCATTCAGTTCAAGCAATCGCGCAATACGCTTAAAGACCCCTTCACCATTATCAGAAATAGAGATCCCAACCCCCTCTTCACTTCTTTTGACTACAACGACAACCTCATCCCCCTCAGAGTGATCAATTGCATTGTTAAGGATTTCAGTAAAACCGTAATGGCATATCTCCGATAGGTTTGACGGTAAACCTTCAAAAACAAAAGAAAAGTCTCTACGATGCACTAAGCTTTCATCAAGCTTTTCAAGCGGGTATCTAGCTACGTGCGCTCGTATCACTCCAAGAGTATATCTACGGGATCTCGTTTTCCCTATTGCCTCCAGGAAGCCCTCATCAACCAGGGCTGATAGGTGTCGATGGATGGATTGTCTGGAGATGCCAAAAGCATCTGTTGCCATTTGAACTACATCTTGATGCCCTACACGGACGGCATCAATCAGATACTGTCGAATTGTTCGAGTACGTTTGGTGATATTTTTAGGCATTGTAAACTTTTACAGTTAAAATTCACTCAATTGTAAACTTATAGAAGATATATTGTAAACTTATAAAATCAACTACACGGCAATTAAGCACACTCACCCCCTCAACTTCACCACGTTACCCTCAAGCTCCTCACCAATAATCCGCATCAACTCACACGCCCACCTCTCTAGCCCTGCCCTCTTCTCTGAGAGGTAGTCATATCGGTCATAATGTTTGCTGGCCACATCACTCATAGAGTGCCCCTGAATACGATCCCTCTGACGTGGTCAACCCCTACTGCACACAGAGTTAAGCCACTTTTTCCCACTCCAGCACCTGCTGCTCATAGTCGTTGGGACTCATGTATCCAAGATACGAAT
>DUYW01000192.1 GCA_013349825.1 Gammaproteobacteria bacterium
GCTATTCTTTGGATTGATTTAATCGATAGTTTTGCTAAAAAGAGCCCTGAGCTGGAATGCCAAGCTTAAAAGGAGGATGGAGCATGAAAAGATAAACATTTTCATTTCAGGATTATTGAAGCTGTTTCTGGAGCCTTACACTACGCTCTTAACGGTTAGACTAGCTTCATTAAAGCTTAGCCTAGCAGCTTAGGCCAGACTGTCTTCTGCAACAAAGTATTTTGGATCTTCAATCACATTCACCTCGACTAGATTTCCAGCTTTGGTTAACAATCTGCGACATTCTTCACTCAGATGAACTAGATGTAATTTCTTACCGGCATTCAAATAGCGTTCTGCCAGAGTATCAATCGCCTCAATGGCAGAGTGATCTGCCACTCTTGAGCGAGCAAAGTCAATTATCACATCATCGTTGTCATCATTGGGGTTAAAGCCCTCTAAAAATGAAGTGGCGGAGCCAAAGAACAATGGGCCAGTTACCGCATAAACCGTTGAATTATTATGGTCTTCACGAGCATCGATGCGAATAAATTTGGCGTGCTCCCAGGCAAATACCAGTGCAGATATAACCACGCCAACAACCACTGCAAAAGCCAAATCAGTAGCTATAGTCACCGCTGACACCGTCACTAAAATCAGCGCATCACTGATTGGCACCTTGCCAATAATACGAAAGCTCGACCATTCAAAGGTGCCGATCACGACTATAAACATCACCCCGATTAGCGCTGCGAGTGGAATTTGTTCAATTAGTGCTGAACCTACTAGGATAAACAGCAACAAGAAGACTGCGGCGCTGATGCCCGACAGTCGGCCACGACCACCTGAATTAACATTGATCATGCTCTGGCCAAGCATAGCACAGCCACCCATGCCACCGAAGAGTCCGGTGACTGTATTAGCCACACCCTGACCAATACATTCGCGATTTCCACGACCACGGCTCTCGGTAATCTCGTCGATCAGGCGTAAGGTTAGCAATGATTCAATCAAGCCAATCGCAGCCAAAATAACGGAGTAAGGCAGGATAATGAATAAGGTTTCCAAATTAAAAGGAACATCCGGAACATGGAAAACAGGCAGACCACCGCTAATAGAGGCAATATCGCCAACCACTTTTGTGTTCAAATCTAATCCCAAGACCAGGCCAGTAACCACCATAATCGCCACCAGTGAAGAAGGCAACGCTTTGCTAAGACGTGGTAAGAAATGGATAATAATCATGGTTAACAGCACTAGTCCGAACAACATATAAAGCTGTTCGCCCTGCAACCAGGCCACATCAACAATGCTGTCCTGCATAAAGGTTCCGTGTAACCAACCTGCTTGTCCTGCTTCACCAAACTGTCCCAGTTGCGCAAGGAAGATCACAATCGCCAAGCCATTAACAAAACCCAGCATCACAGGGTAAGGTACCATGCGGATAAATTTACCGAGCTTTAATACCCCAGCTGTGATCTGCAGCAGGCCCATGAGTACCACCGTGATAAACAGATACTCGACACCATGGTTCGCAACCAGGGATACCATCACTACCGCTAGCGCACCAGTGGCACCACTGATCATGCCGGGACGACCACCAATACTGGCGGCGATCAAGCCAACCATAAAGGCTGCATAGAGTCCTACCAGCGGATCAACACCGGCCACAAAGGCAAAGGCTACAGCTTCTGGGACTAGCGCGAGGGCGACCGTGAAACCGGAGAGTAAATCGTTTTTGAAACTGGCGACTTTACTGAAATGAAACTCAAACATTAATAAGGACTCTCTTTGTGATCAATGGGATTAGAACTCAGGACTATGGAAGTTATGTTAAAGATAATCGTTATATCCGGCCACTATCTAGTATGACCAGAACTACGATCTGAATTGCCGTACGCTGGACGCTTGTTCCCTGCTGGTGTGTCGCCACTGTGATTGCGAGCAGCTCTGTCTCTATCATAGGGTGAACTTGCTGAAGACTTTCCAGAGGCTGTTGTTCTGGCTCCGATTGTTTGTGCTCCTGCGGTTCTCTTTGCAGCATTGCCATTAGACTCTGAGCTCTGCTCAGCAGAAGCTTTAAAACGTTGACCTGGTTTTCTGGTTTGCTTGCGTCCGCCGGATTTCAGCTTGCCGCCATACTTTGCCCCATGTCCATACACCTTAGGATTTTTGCTGTTTCTCGACTTATTTTTGTGACGATTATTGTCCTTCTCATTGCTCTC
>DUYW01000210.1 GCA_013349825.1 Gammaproteobacteria bacterium
CGAATCTCCTCTGCCTGCTCCTGCTTTCCCTGCTGCTCCAGACGGGCTGCCTCTCGCTGCCACTCCTCATGGCTTGATTTCTGTTGCTCGAGAGTGAGCCCACTCTGGTCAATCTCCATCTTCAACAGCTCAAAGATTCGCTGTCTGGGTTCTGACTCAATCCAGAAGAGATTCTCAACCGCGCGGGTGATGGCAACATAGAGGGCGTTGATGTGGAATTTGTAGATCTCCAGCGACTTGTCCCGTTTGTCTTTGGCGCGTCGGTACGCCAGATCACCGCTCAGATTCTCTGCGCTGACCCCGTTGGTGATCTCACGAAACCGTTTCTGTTCACCAGAGATAAAGTTGTAGAGGATGATGTTGGGGTACTCCAGCCCCTTTGCCTCCTGGATGGAGAAGACCAGCGGAGTATGGAACCGTTGACGGGCGCTCGCCTTGTCGCCCTCATGCATCACAATAACCGCGAACTGTGTGGAGTGGCTGATCTTGCGATCCAGCTCCTGAACCAGCTTCTCCTCCTCGGTCAGTAGTTGAACGCTGCCCTGTTTACTGCTGTTGCTATCCACCAGATAGTTGCTTTCGCGATCAATTGAACCGAAGCGGCTCTGCTTGATCTGCAAAATACGGTTGGCAATGGCTGTGACTTCGGGGGTGTTACGGTAGTTGGTGTGGAGAATCTGTAGCAGATCGACTGGGGACTCCCCGCTCTGCTGGCGGTAGAAGTGGCTCTTGAGGGTAGACCAGGAGAAAAAGTTGGGGTGGACAATCTGGTTGGAGTCTCCGCAGAGAAAGAAGTCGTGTGGATTGTGCAGTGACTGGATGATGAGTTGTAGTTGAACCGTGGTGAGGTCCTGTACCTCATCAATCACTACAAAGTCATAACGGGGTTCTACCTTCTGGAGCCACTCATAGCTGATGATGTTGGTATCAAACAGCCCATTCTCATCCAGAAAGCGGAGGTACTTCTCAAACAGGGTGTAGAGCGCCTCCCGCTCCTCCTGGTTGAAGATAGACTGCTTGATACCCAGGGCCAGATAATCTGCACGCACCAGCCAGGCGCTATCGGCAGAGCTGGTCAGCACCCCCTTGAACTCCTCAAAAACCTGATAGGGGTCATTGAGTGAGCGTGCTACCTTCTGACGAGAGAACCAGTCGATGAAGTCTCGTTGTATCACCTCTCGCCCAGCGGGTACCTCAATGGTCTCCAGATACTCCTCAAAAGAGAGAAAATCGATCTGTTGATCCCCGTTCTGGTACTGGTTGGCGTAGTAGAGGTCGCGGGCATGACGGGTGAGGTATGGGGAACGTGTCAGATAGAGAATATCCCCAACGGTCTCCTTCATCTTCTCAAGGGTGAGTGCCGTCTTTCCACTACCGGCAGAGCCGATCAGAATCAGTGGAGCAGGGAGCTGATAAATCTCCTGTTGGGCTTGATCAAAAGAGATGATCTTGTCGAGAATATTGAACTGCGGTTGATCGGGGTTGATGTAGGTTAAGGGGGCAAATTCCACGTCACCGACAGAGGTAATGGTCGGAATTTTGTCCTCATCAATCGTGACTCCTCGTTGTAAAAAACGGGACTTCTCATAGTTGTGTTGTGGAAGGTACTCCAGAACCAGTAGATAGCGCTCATCCCTCTGCTGGTAGAGTGAGAACAGTAGTCGGTTGCTGCGGTCCAGCTTTGCACGATAGAGGTTATCACCAATCTTCTTGACTTCGGCCGATTTGAAATCGCCCTGTTGCAGATAGCTGGAGAGCTTCTTAAAGCCGGGGATCTTGCTGCTGTTCAGTTCGTTATAGAGGAGGATTTTCATGGATAGGTCAATAGGCCATTGAAATGGTTTCTGAATTTCATTATAGAGAGTTTGAATTTAGAGTGCGTATTCCGGTTCATCGTGAACACCCTTCTCCCCAACGCATTGGAGAGTGGGTTTTTTACCCCAAGTGTTCACCACCTGTCAAATCACTGAGCCTTTTTCTCATCGACTCACCCTTCAGGGGGAGGTGATGGGCGTTGTGCATCAGGCGGTCCAGAATGGCATCTGCGAGAGTGTTACCGGGAAATGCGCAGTGCATTTTGGTCTTCACTTTGAACCTACCCCCAATCGTTGGACAGAAAACGGGGGAAAATAAGACAATTTCCTGTGTTGTTTTTATGTGATTTCTTGAGGAAAAAATCACTCTGTTAGTA
>DUYW01000230.1 GCA_013349825.1 Gammaproteobacteria bacterium
GGGATTGCTCTGTTTGGAGGAGCTACACAATTTGAATTAAAGATGAAGTTTTCATCAACGGATGCGACGGGAACACTTTTTACCTATAAAACAGAGACGAATACCGTTGAGGTTAAGCTCTCTACGGAAGATGGAGTCATGGTGCAATTTAGTGATGATTTCTACTTTAATGTGGCTACAAATATTGGGGCCAGTGCCCTGTTCGATGGAAAACCGCATACACTCTCTCTCTCTTGGGATAATGTGACTGGTAAATTTATCGTGGGTTTAGACGGCGTGTTGGAGAGTGAGCAGGAGACAGCGCGAGGCCCTTTTACGGATGTGCTGCAGATGAATGGAGAGGTACAAATTGGCAGTACAGATTTTAACGGAGCGATCTATGATGTTCAGGTAACCTCAAACGTTGCGGGTGGACGCTCCGTCCACTGGGGAATGGAGGAGATTACCGGTGAAACTGTTGTTGATAGCAATGAGAGTACTATTGCACTTACCGCAACGGGTTCACCGGTGGTTGATCAACAACTGTTCTATATCAAAGAGGATGTGGACCTGGGGGACCTATTCTATGAAGGGTTAGAGTCAGCGACAGGGATTGCAGCCAACTTGACAGCGCTCGATATGAGAGATGCGATGGGGGGGGGAGGCGATAGTTCTGACGAGACTTTGACGCTTCAATTGGTAGACCTGCTGCAAGGGCAGGCGGGAAACTCCCTCTCTATAGTGGGAGATGCTGGGGATGCGATTAACCTTGAAGGTTATATCGCAGCTGGTGGTGGTTCATGGGCTAAACAGGAGGCTACAGTGCAAAATTCAAGTATGGATCACTATCAATATTCAGCCAATGGCGAGACCTTTGATCTCTATATTGACGCCCAGATAGCCATTAATGAGCTTCAGTCTTAGCAAAGCACGTTTTTTGATAAATTATTAAGTTTCCCCAATGTAGGTCGTTTTTTTATCGTTAGTTGATTTCGGCATATTTGTTGCATTTATTTTGTTAGCCCCCTCTTGGAGGGAAAGCCAGCAGAAATGAATGAAACAGGAGAAGTGCCGTGTCAACCGTCATCAATACCAATATGTTCTCAATCAATGCATTGAGAGAGATGAACTTGATTGAACGCACGGAAGAGAAAGCGATGGAGCGTATCTCATCCGGTATGCGAATCAATCAAGCGGCAGATGATGCCGCAGGTATAGCGCTTCTACAAAAAGCGAATGCCCAGATTACGGGATATACACAGACAGTACGAAATTCGAATGATGCGATCACCATGTCTCAGGTAGCAGACAGTGCCATGGGAGATATCGGTAACGTATTGCAACGTATGCGAGAACTCTCTCTGCAAAGTACCTCCAGTAGTTATTCGGATGATGATCGGGAGAGTATGCAAGTTGAATTTAAGGTGTTGCAGGAGCAGATCAAAGGGGTGATTAACAATACCGTTTTTAATGGTATTCCCGTACTCAATCGCCCTGAAGGACAACAGACAAATACGATTGACCTGCAGGTCGGTGGTAACTTCACCGACCTTACAGAACATAATGCGATGGAAGGGGTCGCGGTTGATACAGCCATTCGTGGGTATTACACGGGGGTTGGTCTCTATCAGAACCCTGGATCAGAGGTGGAATATACCTTGGCAGCTGGTGATGACCGTAGCTTTGAGGTAGAGATTGATGGTATCGCTTCAGGTGTTATTGATCTGGCAGCCGGGACAAAAACAACCACAGAGTGGGCAGCATTGATGCAACAACAAGTGAATGCAGACCCTACGTTAGCTGATGATGAGAAATCTATTTCAGTCTCTTATGATGAGACGGTAAATAGGTTTGTGTTCTTGTCAGACAGCAAAGATGAAGCAGTCTCATCGGTTAAGATGAGTAATGGTATTTTTGGACTGGGACTGACAACAACGCCATCTGCGTCGAGCGGGCAGTCAGAGGTCATATCACTGCTTGGTTTACCCGAGTCAGAACGCCAATTGAACTTTGCTGTAGATGGAGCAAACCCAACCACATATACCGTACCTGAATATGTTAAACCAGCGGTTGAGTGGGGGTTTTATCTGGATGATCTGTTGGATGATGCCGATGTGACCTTTGATGCAGATAGTCAGCAATTTATGATCGCCTCAAAAGCCGGTGAGTCGGGCGCAATTGCAC
>DUYW01000222.1 GCA_013349825.1 Gammaproteobacteria bacterium
GGCAGAGGATTGGGGCTGGTCGAGCGTGGGTGCTCATTTCTCTGGCAAAGATGATGGTTTGGTGACAGTCGCGCCTGTGCTGCAACAGTTTGGGGAATTTGCAGCCTTCCTTGGTCAATATACAGATGATGATGAAATGGCTTTCAGTGCACTACGTCGCTCAGAAACAACTGGAAGACCAGTAGGTGGTGAAACATGGGTCGAAAGTCTGGAAATACTGACGGGGAGAGCCTTGAGGCCTCAGAAACGTGGTTCGAAGGTAGAAAGTTAAGTATATTTAGTAAACTGTCACCGTAATGTTAGTAAACTGTCACCGTAATTTATAATCTGGATGAAATGGTTGAAGAGAGAGATATATATCTTATATTATTGGTGTTGATAGAAGAGTCTGGGGGTGGGGGATTGTGTATGAGTGAAATGGTAAATTCTGTGTTAATTGTGGATGATAATCGTCTGCCAAGAATGATGGAACGGGCCATGCTGGCAGAGCATTTTCCAGAGATTTCGGTGTTTGAGGCTGTATCCGGCGAAGAGGCTCTTGAGGTTGTGCGCAATCAATCTATCGATCTGGCTCTGGTTGATATCAATATGCCAGGGATGGATGGGTTGGAGCTGGCGCAGCGGATACGTGAAGAGTCACTGGTGTCTCAGATTTGCTTTATAACTGCCAATATTCAACAGTATGTGAAGGAGCAGGCTGCTCAATTAGGAGCTCGGTTTATCGAAAAACCAATATCGGAGGAGAAGTTGATTTCACTGCTCCAGGAGTTGGAGGCAGAGAATGAGTGAGCTGGGCCTGAATGCACTTCAACATGAGACGTTGATCGAGCTACTGAATATTAGTGTAGGGGCTGCGGCTAATGTATTGAGCCAGATGGCCCATAGTGAGATTAAGCTGACTGTACCAAAGCTGTTCCAGATCTCTCGTAAGGAGGTCTATTCACTGGTACAGGAGACAACAGAAGACAAGATTGTATCGATTAACATGGAGGTGGAGGGGGTTTCACTGGTGAAAGCATGTTGCTGTTTTCGGAGCGTGACAGCCTCTCACTGGTCAAAGCCATCCTGACAGAACAGATCCCTCTGGAGATGTTATCAGAACTGGAAGAGGAGGCGTTGACTGAAGTAGGGAACGTGGTTTTGAGTGCCTGTCTGGCGACCTTTGCTGATTTGTTAAACAACAAAATGACCACCTCAATCCCTTATTGTCTGCGTGGATCACCGGATGAGTTGTTGGATGGGGTAGAGGCAGATGCTGAAGTGCTGTTTATCTGTGTCGATTTCATCCATGACCAGGGCGAGGCACGGGGCTTTATCTCATTGATGTTCAATGTTGACTCTGTGAAAAATATTGTCAGTGCGATTGATGCCTATCTGGAAAAGCTGGGGATTGTATAAGGCTTGCGATGAATTATGCAGACGAAATATTACAACGGCTCAATGTAGGGTTGTTAGTCGTAGATAAAGAACTGAAAGTAGTATTCAGTAACCGATGGTTCGTTGAACGCTGTACCGTTTCATGGGATGAGATTGAGCAGACAACCATTTCACACTCTTTTCCAGCCTTTGAACGAAAACGTCTGGAAACGGCACTGAGGGATGCGATTGAGTTTGGTATCTCTTCCATGTTGTCACATTCGTTGCATGACAATATTTTTCCGCTTGTGAATAAGAGTGGTGAAGCGATTGATCATGCAATCTCCATTCAAGCCGTTCAGTCCGGCCATGGCTGGCATGCAATGATTCAGGTGACGGATGTCTCCAGCGCTACCCGGCGCGAGCGGTCGTTGCGTAAGGCGTACTTGGATGCGGAAGAGGCAGGTCGGGCAAAGGAGGAGTTCCTGGCTGCAATGAGTCATGAACTTCGGACCCCGTTAACCACCATTATCGGCAATAGTGAAATTTTGCTGGAGCAGGAGCATGACGCCTATTACAGGCAATTGCTGCGGCGTTTGTCAACAAAGTTGTCCGATTTTCTCACGCAACCTTACGTAATTTCTGCTCTTCTGCTCGCACCTCTTTTGGTGGGTTGAGCCATACCTCAGT
>DUYW01000182.1 GCA_013349825.1 Gammaproteobacteria bacterium
GGCAATGAAAAGGGGCGTGTAGAGCGTGCCATCCGTTATGTACGGGATAACTTCTGGGCGGGACGAGATCTCTCATCCCCATGGAGAGGGATAGAGGCGCTGCAAGCACTGAATGAAGAGGCCAGAATCTGGTGTGAGACCAGAGCCATGAAACGCCCCTGTCCTGAAGATCGCAGTATGAGCGTCGGTGAGGCCTTTGAGCAGGAGCAATCCAAACTGATGGCACTACCTGATACCGACTACCCCACCGATGAGCAGATCGAAGTCAAGGTAGGCAAGACCCCCTATGTCCGCTTTGAGCGGAATGACTATTCGGTCCCCCATACCCACACCCGAAAGAGCCTGCTGGTGGTCGCATCCCCAGCAGAGGTGAGAGTGATGGATAGTGGTGAGTGTATTGCAACCCACCCACGTTGCTATGACAAGGGAAAACAGATCGAGGATCCCACCCATATCGAGGGATTGAAAAAACAGAAACGGGCTGCCCGTGAACACAGCGGAAAGGATCGTCTCTCCCATGCGGTACCCAGCAGCATACAGTTGCTGGAGAAAGCAGCAGAGCGCGGGGGCAACATTGGCTCCATCGTATCCACCCTGTTGCGGATGCTGGATCAGTATGGCGCTACAGAGCTGGAGAGTGCCATCAGTGAGTCTCTGGCTGGTGGGGTCGCCCACCCCAATGGAGTACGCACCGTACTGGAGCTTCGACGTGAAGAGCGTGAGCAGCCCGTCCCCATTCCAATCAACCTCAACCAGCACCCCAAAGCCCGTGAGGTCAGTGTCAAGCCTCATGACCTTGCAAGCTATGACCAGCTAACTGAACAGGAGGAAGAGTCATGAATACACCTAACCCCACCACACTACAGGAGCGTGCAGGTCTCCTCAAACTGCATGGGCTGCTGGCCCATTGGGACGAGATCCATGACCAGCCGTGGCTACCAGAGCTGATTAAATGGGAAGAGCAAGAGCGCACCCGACGCTCGCTGGAGCGACGCATCAAAAGTGCCAAAGTAGGCCGATTTAAACCGCTGGCAGACTTCGAGTGGAGCTGGCCGGAACAGTGTGATCAGAAGCGGGTACAGCAGTGGATGGGGCTGGAATTTTTGCACGATGGCAGCAACCTGGTGCTGGTCGGTCCCAACGGGGTGGGCAAGACCACATTGGCCAAAAACATAGCCCACCATGCGGTACTCAGTGGATATACCGTCCTCTTCACTACAGCCAGTGCCATGCTCAATGAACTGACTGCGCAGGATGGAGATAACGCCCTGCAGCGGCGCTTTCGTAAATACAGCCAACCCCAGCTGCTGGTGATTGATGAGGTAGGGTATCTATCCTACTCCAATCGCCATGCCGATCTACTGTTTGAGATCGTCTCCAGACGCTATGAAGAGCGCTCCATCATCGTTACCACCAACCGCCCCTTTGCTGAGTGGAATGAGATCTTCCCCAATGCCAGCTGTGTCGTCTCGCTAGTCGATCGGCTGGTGCATCACAGTGAGATCCTGCAAATTGAGGGAGACTCATACCGTGCTAAGGAGGCGCGTGAACGCAATGCATCAACCAGCAAGAGAGCTCGGAAGAAGAGCTCGAAAAGTACAAAGACCAGCAATACAACAAAACAAGGGAGCGAAGAAAATGGTGATTAATCTGAAAACAGAACACTGGACAGAAGATCAGGTATGGGCCCTCTATCAGCTGGTGGACCAGCTCTACAACCATCTCCATGAAAATCATGGAGAGACCATCCAATATTGTGAATGGCGTGAGGAGCAGCTGGAGGAGCAGTGCAACTACCTGATGCTGGAGGAGAAAGAGAGAGAGGAGATGAAGCAGTGGCTGGACCGGAAGTGGAGGTCAGACCCTGAACCAATTCCATTTTGAGCATTGTGAAAGAATAACCGGTCTAATGGCCGGTTTTTTGTGAATGAAGCCCCCTGTGTCAGGATAGAAGTCCGGTGAGCTGAATCAGTAAACTTAACTTTTTAGGGAGCGGAAAGTAATGAGAAAATGCCAAAATATAGTGAAGAAT
>DUYW01000162.1 GCA_013349825.1 Gammaproteobacteria bacterium
AGATCGCAGCCAATAGTAGGCTATTAGCAAGGTTTTCAACGAAGATATTGGGCGCTATGGGCGTTAGGCATTTACACATGACTTATTCAGAGGTTCCCTAGTATTAAACCTCCAGGAATAAGTCTCTCCTTCATCACCGACAATTTGCTCGTCCGGCATCACGGATGCAGGGTCCATGACTCGAATGATCTCGTTTTGCATGCGGAGCAGCCGTGGCTTCGAATGAAAATTGAGGTACATATTCAGAGGCACAGCGTTAAAGTCAGATGCAAAGGTCGAGAAGATGCCTTCTAGCGCTCCAGCCCAGACCATAATCCTTTGCTTGGTATCGCCCACCGCAGTCAAACGAACCCCTGTTTCATGAAATGCCAGCTTGACGAGTTCATATTGCTTGTCAGTACAGCCCTGAAATTCATCCAGAAAAATATCACTATAAGTGTTACGGGCTGCATTGCGGGCGACCTGAGACGTATTGAGTATCTGGATTGCCAAGGGAATCAAGTCACTGAATTCAATTTGGCGGCGTGTCACTCTCCGGTCACCAATCGTGTAATCCGGATCTAGTGCATCCTGCCCTGTAAGTACGGGTCGAAAGCGGTCAATGATGCGCTTTGCAAATGCGTGGAAGGTGTAGCTGTCAAAACGAGAGGCAAGCTCTTGTCCACAGCGGCGACGCACACGTTCCTTCAGGTTACGACTGGCATCGACCTTAAATGAGATTGCAAGAATTCGGTAAGGATAACGACAAGTACCTGTTCGTAACAAAAAGTCCGCTCGCTGTGCGACTATCCATCGATTCGTTCAACTACCTCTCAAGACAGACAAGGAGCTGACTTGCATGCTTCCACCTCAATGGTGAGATGAGATAACTGATCAAACTCCTTCAGCAACTCTTTATAGTGACCAACCTCATTAGGAAAGTGCGTCACAACCGTAAGAATTGCTGCATAGTGCTGTGGACTCACCCGCCATACGTGGATATCAGAGAGTCGGTTGTCCGCATCAGACTCAATCACCGCTCGGATTTTATCAAGGTCACCTTGTTCTATACTGCCATCCAGCAGGACGGGGGATGTCTCCTGCAGCAGTCGATAGGCCCAGCGGGTGATAATAACAGCACCTACGACACCCATAATGGGGTCCATCCAGTGCCAACCGTAATATTTTCCAGACAGCAACGCTACAATGGCAAGTAGTGAAGTAAAGGCATCAGCAATCACATGCATATAGGCTGCCTTTAGGTTGTGGTCGTGATGATGGCCTGAGTGATTATGATCATGGTGATGGTGCCCCGTTTCATGTGTATGCCCATGATGGTGATGAGGGTCATCTTTTAATAGAAACACACTCACTACGTTCACCACCAAACCCACCACGGCTACCAGAATAGCCTCATCAAAATGGATAGCATGAGGTTCGAAGATTCTCTGGAGAGACTCGATTAACATCATCAGTGCCACAACTGCCAACGACACAGCACTGGCAAATCCTCCGAGGACTCCGACTTTCCCTGTACCAAAGGCATACTCTGGGCTGCTGGCATGTTTGCGTGCATAGCGATAGGAAAAGATGGTAATCAGGAAGGCTGCTACATGCGTTCCCATGTGCCATCCATCTGCCAGCAATGCCATTGAGCCATACAGGGTGCCAGCAGCAATCTCCACCACCATGGTTACTGCGGTTAGCAGCAAAACGTAGAAGGCCATGCGTTCACCTTTCTGGTTATCTACCGAAAAGTCGTGATGATGTTTCCACTCATCCAGCGTATGTGTATGCATTGCAAATGTTCTCCGTATCGGACTCCTTATCTTGACTGAAAATATACTACCGTAGTTAGGTACGGAGTCAAGATAGACAATACCAAGAGCCTAGAACCAGTTAATGGCTGCCATTTTTTTTGTTATCAACACCTGCAATAATGGTAGAAACCTGAATCCGTGACTTAAACTCCTTTATTATTCGATCAACTATCTGATTTAAATAATAATTCGCAGTATAATAGAGCTTATCACAAGCTCACTCCGTAGG
>DUYW01000197.1 GCA_013349825.1 Gammaproteobacteria bacterium
ACAGAGTGATTTTTTCCTCAAGAAATCACATAAAAACAACACAGGAAATTGTCTTATTTCCCCCCGTTTTCTGTCCAACGATTGGGGGTAGGTTCAGTTAGATCCAACCTTGCAGCAGCAGTTCAAGAAAAAATTGGAGGAGCGGTTGATCCACCCAAGGGTGCCTTCAGCCAGGCTGAGGAAAATGGAGAACTGTTACAAGATCAAGTTGCGCCGCTCAGGTTTTCGGCTGATTTATCGGGTAGAAGATGAGGTCTTGTTTATCTCAGTGATTGCAGTGGGTAAGCGTGAACGGAGTGCAGTCTATAAAAAGGCTGAGGAGAGGCAATAGCACACAATAAAAAACTCCCAGCCAAAGCCGGGAGCAATAATTATCAGCAGTAACAGTCCAAAGCATAGAGCTGATTGATTGCACTGTACAGATGACTCAGATCCTTCCTGTAGGTCTCCCATCACCAGCTGATGATGTACTCAACCGACTCCCACCTGCTGTTCACATTAAGATAGATATTCGGCCCACCATACCCAAGAGTGATCTCAAAGTAGTCATACTCTGAATCTTTGTTTCTGTAATGCTGGATCTCCAAGCAATCGAAATGCTCCTGGATCATTACATCCTCCTCATCACTACTGCAGTCGTAGTTTGAATCGATGTACTGTTTGATAAAATCTGTGCTGTCTAGTTGCTCATAGGCTAACAGCTCGTTTTCGTATGACGTCGCATACTGTGGCAATTCCTTGTTCATAATCTAAGAAATTAAAAAAATAAGATAATAGGACGATTAATCCTGCCCATTCATCACAATGCTCTGAGGGAACTCAAATTTCTTCTGAAAAAAATTGGAAAAGGGGAGTTGATGCCTTTTTAGGAGGAAAATATTTTTCAGAAAAATTTGAATTTCCGATTTTTCAAGAGGCGTTCAGGCCATGGCCTACGGCCTGAACGCCCTTGAAAGAGCTTTGTAGAATTGGGCCGGATTGATGGTTCGACCCACCGTGTAATATTTGTACACAACGTTGTAAGGGCACAGATCCAAGACGCTGAATGGGGGAGTGTCGTTGATGTTGCGGACAAGAAAATCAGCCAGATCGCTCTGGCTGAAAAACTTCTACTGAACCGTTTCCAAAAGACCCAGTGCAGAGAAGCGCTGCTGATCAAAGTAGCGATCTCGTTCAATACGGGGACCCAGTATCGGGTGCCGGATCTCCGCCAGTTCAGACAGTGAGACGTAGCCCCACTCGTCATAGGCCAGGCCGGTGACATAGCCAAAGGCGACCTGTTCTTCCGGATTGTACTCGGTAAGGTACCAGGTGGCTGAGCCGTAGGCATCAAACAGCTTGGCGACCACCAGTGGGTCAGACTCATTCTCCTGTGTGTAGAGCGGATAGTTCTTGAACAGTTGTACTAGTTCTTTTGAAATCAGTTTTGTCATCAGTAGACTCCTTTTTGGTTGGACAAACGCCACCCTCGACAGGAATTGTCGAGTGCAGCGAGATCCACCCAAAGGGAAATAGATCTACGATGGGTCACTGGGAAGAAAGGAGGTGGCGGTTCCATCGGGGTGGTGCCACTCAGCAGCAAAACCACTCTTCAGCTCCTCCTCATGCTTGAAGAGAAAGAGGTGCTGCATCCTCCTCATTTGTGGGCTGGCCATCATCGCCTTCATCACCACACTCATGCAGCTGCGGTTCTGAAACAGGTAGACCACTNGCNCCTGATCACGNNTAGTGAAACGGATGGTGTAGGCCTCACTCNTCAGCCCCAGGCAGTGTTGCTCAATCTGCTTGATGGCGCGTTTGGCNTCCTTGCCGTTGTGCTGCTCAAACAGAAATGTGTGAAAGACTCCATTGGCCTGATAGATGGCATGGGCATCCGGCTCCACATNNCGGCCATGTCACTGGGTTCTGGNNGCNGCNACATACTGNCCATTGACCATTCTGCGGTTGAAGTAGAGCCCCATATCGATGAGCCCGTATTCATGGTGAGCCATCCACTGCTGGAACAGAATGGCAAATTGCACGGTGGC
>DUYW01000265.1 GCA_013349825.1 Gammaproteobacteria bacterium
AGCATGCTGTAGCTATGCAACCAATCTCATATCAAGAGATTGTCGAAAGTCGTGAACACAAGATATAGGGGTTACTCACGTCATGTGCATAGCCCGCTTTTTTAATATTATAGTATGGTGGATGGGTTGGTTGTTGGTGCGGCGTTGGTATTTGTGGGATGCCGCCTGGGCGAGCGGTGCTATGATAGGATTTGAAGAAGAGATCATTATTGAAACAGAGAGTTTGGTGAAGCTATGAGTATTGAAGAGATTTTGGAAATAATTCGAAGGGGGACTGATGAGGTTCTGGTCGAAGCGGATTTGGTGGATAAATTAAAGGAGGGAAGGTCGCTTCGGATCAAGGCTGGTTTTGACCCCACGGCTCCAGATTTACACTTGGGCCACACGGTATTGATCAACAAGATGCGGCAATTCCAGGATTTAGGTCATGAAGTGATATTTCTGATTGGTGATTTTACGGGGATGATTGGAGACCCTACGGGCAAGAATTTAACACGTAAACCGCTGACAAGAGAGGCTGTGCTGGAAAATGCAAAAAGTTATGAGCATCAGGTATTCAAAATTCTGGACCCACTAAAGACCACAGTTGTCTTTAACTCCTCATGGATGGGGGAGAAATCGGCTGCAGACTTGATTAAATTAGCTGCACGGCAGACTGTAGCACGCATGTTGGAGCGAGATGATTTCGAAAAGCGTTATAAAGGAGGGCAGCCGATCGCAATTCATGAGTTTTTGTATCCGTTAGTCCAGGGATGGGATTCAGTAGAACTTAAGGCAGATGTTGAGTTAGGGGGGACAGATCAGAAATTTAACCTGCTGATGGGGCGTGAGCTGCAGAAACAGGAAGGGCAGACGCCGCAAACCATTATCACGATGCCAATTCTTGAGGGGATGGATGGTGTACAGAAGATGTCAAAGTCACTCAATAATTACATTGGTGTGGACGACAGCCCCGATGAGATGTTTGGAAAGCTGATGTCAGTCTCTGATGAACTGATGTGGCGGTACTTTGAACTGCTCAGTTTCAGGCCAATGGGTGAAATAGAGAAGATGAGGCGGCAGGTTGAAGAGGGAGGGAATCCGCGTGATGCGAAAGTGGAGCTTGCAAAAGAGATTGTGGCCCGCTTCCATAGCCCGCAACAGGCAGATCAGGCAGAAGAGAGTTTTGTAAACCGGTTTCGAAAGGGGGCAATACCCGATGAGATGAATGAGGTTGCTGTAGAGGCGGACGGTGGGGTGATTGCGATCGCAAACTTATTGAAGCAGGCTGGTTTAACAGCAAGCACCTCAGATGCGATGCGAATGATTCGACAGAAGGCAGTAAAGATTGATGGTGAGGCAATTTCGGACACAAGGCTGAAGATCGATATGGGAACAACAAAGATTTACCAGGTTGGAAAGCGTAAATTTGCCCGTGTGACAGTAAAATAGAGAGGGGTAAAATTATTTTATAAAAAGCGTTGACAGTGGCGCTGGGGGCTGTAGAATACGCCGCTCTTGTTGAGGTGTGAGCGGTTAAGCAAGCAGTAAAACAAGAGGATTTGAGAGTTAACAAAATTAATTAAAATTGTTGTTGACAACCAGATTCTGAGGTGTAGAATACGCCTCCCTTGCACAGCAGATGTGCAATTGCTCTTTAAAAATCAGGTCAGATAATTTGTGTGGGTGCTTGCACTGATACTTTGTCAAAAAAGATATCGGATGTAAGTAACCTTTTAATTTTTTTGAAAGCTTACGAACAATTCCGAGCCAAGATTGGCTGCCACAAGCAGCTACTGTGATTAAACTGAAGAGTTTGATCCTGGCTCAGATTGAACGCTGGCGGTATGCTTAACACATGCAAGTCGAACGGAAACGATGGAAGCTTGCTTCCAGGCGTCGAGTGGCGGACGGGTGCGTAACGCGTAGGAATTTACCTTATAGTCGGGGACAACTTGGGGAAACTCAAGCTAATACCGGATAATCCTTACGA
>DUYW01000233.1 GCA_013349825.1 Gammaproteobacteria bacterium
AAATCAGCGTGGTGCCATCTCTTCCAGGATGAGTTGTGTTTGTATTATGCCCTGGGCCAAAAGCCAAAACATTGCCGGTATCGCCCGAAAGCACGATCAAGTCTTGATTGTGTTTGGTGGATGATAGGCGCATAACTGGGTGTGAATCCATCCAATTCCAAGGTTTGACTTGGTAGCCAGTGTTGTTAGACACATTCCAAGCTGATTGGATTAGGTACTGAGCTAGCTCGGCTTTAATGGGCGTGTAAGCACCATAGGCAAATGTACTGATGCCGATGATGCCTAATAGGAATGATTTGTTCATGCTGTTGTGCGCTTGCGTGTGAATACGGCAAACAACATGACGATCAAACCTAATAGCATCCATAAGGTTGAATTGGTGGCTGTTTTGGCAGCTTTAACCTTCTTGGTGACAATCTGGGTGGTTAATGCTTTATTGGCTGGTTTTGAGAGGGTGACATCCACAGCGACCAATGAGGTGAATTTAGAGATTAGATGGTAATCCAATGCAAGGCTAGTGATATCGGCCTGGACCTTGTCGCGATCGATGCGACGGTATTGTGATTGGTACTCGCCCATCATTTGGTCGATTTTGCGTTTTGCCCAGAGCACGTCAATGCCGTTGGTGTTGTTGCTGGCATTAATAGTAATGTCTTTAGTAAATATGCCGTTGGCCGTATTGCCTCTAATAGATAGCTTATTTGGTATGGCGTTAAGCTTATAAACGGCGGTGATGGTTTCACCTTTGTAAAGATCAGAGATTGATCCCAATGCTTGCTCGGCATTAATATCTACCGGGAAGTTGATGTTGATATCAGTCATGGCTGGGGATTCTAGCTTTTGGAAGAGCTCACCCATCTTTACCTCGACTTCATCGATGTCACCAATATAGGTGAATGCACCTTTGCCGATTTCTGCCATTTTGGTCATTAGGTAGTCATTCGGTGCTGAACCGATACCAATGGTGAAGAAGCGGTCATCATCGATATTTTGTTGTACCGTGCGGAACAGCTCTTGCTCATTACCGACTTGTCCATCAGTTAAAAATATAACTTGGCGCAGGTACTTGTGCGAGTCTTCATCGCGTGATGATAGGGCAAACTTGATTGCCTCTAGTGGTTCGGTGCCACCCTCTGCCGCTAGGTATTTGCTAAAGCGAATGCCGTGGCGTTTGTTCATATCGATGGCCGGGATAGCGGTGTCAAACAGTACTTCAAACTCAGAGTCAAAATCAATGATGTTAAATCGATCGGTAGGCTTAAGGCGATTGATGGCTTGCACCAAAGCCTTGGTTGCTTGATCCATCGATGAGCCCATCATCGAGCCTGATGAATCAATAATAAAGATGACTTCTCTTGGGGTGTTGGATTGTTTAAATACCTCGTCAGCTGGTGGTGTTGCCATGAGCATAAGGTAGTGATCATCGCCCTTTTGCTGGGTAAATAAAGCCAGCTCTGGGGTTAGGGATTTGTGCGCCTGCCAGGTAAGCTCAAAGTCACGATTTGCTTGGGTATTTATAAGGCTGATGTGCTTGGTGAGCGGGTTGGTTTGAACAATATCGACCTGGTGATAAGCAGAGTTGATGCTAGCGGTATTAAAACCCGCTTTAAGATTAATACTTATATCTACAGGTCGGTCAGCATTAGCATCGGCTGGCGGGGTGATTTTGGATGCGTCTTTCACGCGGTGGGTGTTAGCAACCTTGCCCAGTGCGTTTGATTGTGTTTTAATCTTTTGCCCTGGAATGTAGCGCTCGCCAACCACCATTGGGAATCTGATGGAGAATTTGTCGTTATCAATGTGCACCGCTTGCTGATACTCAATGGTGAGTTTGATGGTTTCTCCCGGGCCAATGTTGGCTACTTTGGTGGTAAATATATTGGGGCGTTGCTGCTCAACTAGGGATGCTTTTTTGCCAGCTTGCTTGGCTTTGTCATAAATCTTTTTGGCTTCTTTTCGCTC
>DUYW01000250.1 GCA_013349825.1 Gammaproteobacteria bacterium
GGTTGAGCGGTTACGGTTGGTGTTGTTTCTGCTGGCCTCACTGCTGACAGCCACTGCCGTGACACTGGCGGGTAGTGTCGGCTTTGTCGGCCTGGTAGTACCCCATATGATCCGCCTGATCTCGGGAGGAGATCATCGCCTGCTGATCCCCGCATCGATACTATTGGGTGGTGGACTGTTGATTCTATCGGATACGCTGGCACGTACACTCTTGGCCCCACAGCAGTTACCGGTTGGAGTGGTGACGGCGATGGTGGGGGTGCCACTCTTCCTCTATCTGCTGCAACGGAGTGGGCGATGAGTACTATTCTCAAGGTAGAGCAGCTTCAACTCTCCATCGCAGGGAAACGGATCTGCACCGGACTGGACTGGAAGATTGAACCGCAGCAGATCTGGGGGGTGCTGGGGGTGAATGGTATTGGTAAAAGTACGTTGTTACAGGCGTTGTGCGGCTTACAACCCATAGAACATGGTGAGATCTCTCTGCAGCAACAGCCCCTGCAGCAGTTGAAGCGTCGTGACATAGCCAGAGCGGTTGCCCTGCTGTTTCAACATCAGGATGATATCTTTCCGGCTACAGTATTAGAGCAGGTGATGATGGGACGTCACCCACACACCACCCTGCTCAAAGGAGAGCAGCCGGAGGACTTTAAAATTGCGGAGCAGGTGATTGTAGCAATGGGTCTGAGCGGCATGGAGTTACGTACCGTTGATACCCTCTCGGGTGGAGAGCGCAGACGGGTCGCCCTTGCCACCATTCTTGCCCAACAGCCTCGTCTCTATCTGTTAGATGAGCCAGAAGCACACCTCGACCCAAAACATCAGAAAGTGATCTTTAACAAAGTGGTAGAGCAAGCCCGGACGCAACAGGCGGCACTGGTGATGGCACTGCACGACATCAACCTGGCAATCCACCACTGTACCCACCTGTTGATGCTGCTAAAGGGTGGGGAGGCAGTACAGGGAGAGGTTAAAGAGATGGTTAGCCAGCAGCAGATCGAGCAGCTTTACGGTACTGAAATGGTACGCATTGAACAGAATGGGCAGATCGCCTACCTCGCCCTATGATCCACCTGCTCTTTTTACTCTTACTACCCCTCTACCCATTTTCAAGCAATGCCGAAGGGGATGCGCTACAGAGTGAAATACGGATCGTGAGCCTCTCTCCAAACCTGACAGAGATCCTGTTTGAGATCGGAGCCGGTCAGCAGCTGGTGGGTACCGTGGACTACAGCAACTACCCTGAAGCAGCAAAGCAGATTCCGCAGGTGGGTAGCTATAACCGGATCAACCTGGAAGCGGTACTGGCGTTACAGCCTGACCTGATTGTGGGGTGGGAGAGTGGTAATGCACCCAGTGAGATCGCACGATTGAGAGAACTCGGTTTTACCGTGCATCTCAGCGAGCCACGCCAACTGGAGGATGTGGCAACGGTAATGGAACAGTTCGGTACATTGCTGGGACGTAGTGAACAGGCACTCCAGAAATCAGCAGCGTATCGCCAACGGCTACAGCAGTTGCGTGACCAGTATCAACAGCAGCAAACGGTTAGTGTCTTCTACCAAGTGTGGAACCGTCCACTGCTCACCATCAATGGAGAGCAGATCATCAGTCGGGTGATTGAGTTGTGTGGTGGTATCAATATATTTGCTGACCTTGATACCCTCTCCCCGCAAATCAGTATAGAGGCGGTATTGGCAGAAAATCCACAGGTGATTGTTGCCAGCGGCATGGACAAGTCACGCCCCGAGTGGCTCGATGAGTGGAAAAAATACAGCCTGCTACAGGCAGTGCAGCGAAACAACCTCTACCATGTCCCCCCTGACATTCTACAGCGACACGGGCCACGTTTAATACAGGGTGTAGAGCAACTATGTCACGCATTACAGTCGGCACGAAACAATACCAGACCATAATATTAGGATATT
>DUYW01000178.1 GCA_013349825.1 Gammaproteobacteria bacterium
GACGCCTGGAATCTGAACGCATAAGCACGGCTTCAGTCAGACGGCATTCTACAGGTGTTTAAGCTGCGAGTGCGTAGTTGTCGTCGTTGGCAACTATAAATTTGCAGAATGATTTACGAGGAGTCTACATCCTCGGCATGCACCTCAGGTTTTGCAACCCACGTCGAAGCCAGGTCGTCCCCTAAAGTAAACAGTAGACTATTATAGCGTATAAAAGTTCCCTGATGTAGGAATCAATTCTATGATTTTTTTAAGATCCGCCCTTGTTCCCGCTTCCAGTCGCGGTCTTTGAGGGTGGCGCGTTTATCGTGCGCCTGTTTGCCTTTGGCGAGTCCAATATCCAGTTTGGCTCGGCCCCGGCTCCAGTAGAGCGCAAGAGGGACTAGCGTATAACCTTTGCGGTCGACCAAACCAATTAAACGGTCCAGCTCTCTTCTGTGCATTAATAGCTTACGGCTGCGGAGTGGGTCAGGGTGAATATGGGTTGAGGCCGTTGGCAAGGGGGAAATATGGGCGCCAAACAGGTAAGCCTCTCCATTCTTGATAAGAACGTAGCTCTCCTTGATCTGAATTCGGCCGGCGCGCAAACTTTTCACCTCCCACCCCTCCAGTACAACGCCAGCCTCGTAATTTTCTTCAATGGAAAAGTCGTGCCGTGCCTTTTTGTTGAGGGCAATGGTGTTGGTTGCTGGCTTTTTCTGTTTTTTATGTTTTGCCATAGGTGGATTATACCTCTGTAGATTGAGAATCAGTGAGTGATCAGTCACAATGTGTGGCGATTTCATTCAATGAACCGATCATAAAGAGGATAACAATGACAGAGAGTCGTCAATCGATCCATGGGCAGTGGTCTTCTCGCTGGGCATTTATACTGGCTGCGACAGGCTCGGCGGTCGGTTTGGGAAATATCTGGAAGTTCCCCTATATTACCGGTGAGAATGGAGGAGGGGCCTTTGTGCTTGTCTATCTTCTCTGTATTGCGGTTGTCGGTATCCCGGTGATGATGTCGGAGATTATGTTGGGGCGTCGGGGTAAACAGAGTCCAATCCATACCATGCGTACATTGGCTCAAGAGGAGCGGGCAGGGGGCTACTGGCAGTTGGTCGGTTGGTTTGGAGTGTTGTCTGGATTTTTGATCCTCTCGTTCTACAGTGTCATTGCTGGCTGGGCGCTCTCTTATGTAGTTGAGGCACTGAGTGGTACCTTTACAGAAATTTCCGGTGATCAGTCCGGTGAACTGTTTACTGGGCTGGTCTCCAATCCGGGTACACAGCTATTTTGGCACACACTGTTTATGGCGATGACGATGTTTATTGTTGCTCGCGGGGTACGAGAAGGTCTGGAGCGGGCAGTCCGCCTGCTGATGCCGGTGCTCTTTGTTTTGCTGCTGATTCTGGTGGGGTATGCGATGAATTCTGGTGGTTTTACACAAGGGCTGCACTTTCTGTTTGATCCGGATTTTAGCAAGATCACCACTGAGGGGGTATTGACCGCTCTGGGACACGCCTTCTTTACCTTGAGTTTGGGGATGGGAGCAATCATGATTTATGGTGCTTACCTTCCGGATGATGTCTCTATTACGAGAGTTACGATGACGGTGGCGTTAGCAGATACTGTCGTTGCACTACTGGCCGGGATGGCGATTTTCCCTATTGTTTTTGCCAATGGGCTAGAGCCGGGAGCTGGGCCGGGGCTCATCTTTCAGACGCTGCCGGTTGCTTTTGGAGCGATGCCGGGAGGGGTGCTGTTTGGAACACTATTTTTTGTCCTGCTTGTGTTTGCTGCATGGAGTTCGGCGATCTCAATTATTGAACCCGTAGTGGCTTGGCTGGTTGAAACGAAAGGGTGGAGCCGTAACCGGGCGGCGCTGGGGGCTGGTCTGGTA
>DUYW01000185.1 GCA_013349825.1 Gammaproteobacteria bacterium
GCACTACAACTTGATGCATTTACAATGGAGCTTGAAGCCTTGCCTGATGCGGCTTGAGGGGGCTGAATGCATGATTTTGAACTCCGAAACTTGAGTTATTAATTAAAAATGTGGTAACTATTTAGAGGGTGGAAGTCCTGGTGCGGGTTTCCCTTGCATTCCTGTGTCAACAAGCCGAGCAAGAAATTCTGTGAATGGAACTATGTTTTGCTCTACACTCGCTGCTTCAAGCGCAGCCATATAGTCATCCCGCTCTTCCACCGGGACGACTGTCCATGGATAGCCGCCGCCTGCCAACATCACATTCATCAGGAATCGGCCCATGCGGCCATTACCGTCCATATAGGGATGCATGTAAACGAAGATGAAGTGCCCGAGGATGACGCGAACGGCTGGATCTTCCTCATCACGCAGTAAATCAAATAATGCGGGCATCGCATCGCGGACCGCTTCACGGCTCGGTGGAACATGCATCGACCGGCGAATAAATACCGGCCCGTTGCGGTAACCGGCAAGATCGGCTGGGCGAAGCAGGCCTGCTGTTACACCTGGTGCAAACATCTCCCGATACCAGGTGCGGTGATCGTCATCAACGACCGCTCCGGGATTATTGCCATCAAGAACCTTGTCGATGCTTTTGCGCACGACCTGATAGGCTTGCCAGTAGCCGCGTGCGGCGAGAGCATTACGATACTCGCGGTCATTCTCGTCTTCGTCCGGATTCCATGTGCCGCTGCGCATACGTTCGATCAGTTCCGGACTGACCCGGTAACCTTCTATTGATAGTGAGTGATAGGCATCCGTGACATAAATATCCTCGACACGCTTGAGATAGGCGTTGATATCTGTTGGTAGACCGGGCGCAGCAGGGAATCGATCGATGATTGGCTCTCGCATTTCCTGCCACATCAGTCGTATTCGATTGACGTAAGGCGATTCAGCGCGCGCGGGCAAGATGAGCGGGACCCTGGTCTCGAACGGGTCGTTCTCCCGGATATCATATCCGGCTGTGCGCATAGTGTCGATGATTTCGTTTGCGATCCGGTCGCGTCCAATATTGCGGAATGCGCCAGCCAGCCGACCGGCGATGGTGCTATGACCACCTTCAAGGAGTTGATCTAGCACTTCCGAAGCATCACGCACCATGGAAAGTGCTGCGCGCATATCGGTCGGGTTGTTCCTGAAATATCCTGGCGCACAAGCAATCAGCGCAGCTGGTAGTGAATACAGCCGTAGCCCGTTTATGTCTTCGATTTCCTTTTTGTCCGGGATTGCTGCCTGTACATCAAGCAATGACGTGTCATGCGGCAATGCCGTGACATTGTTGTGTCCTTTGTGTGAGCGGGCTAGTAATTGGCGTGGCACCGTCCAGTTCTCGGCATGAAGAGACAGTGATTGTTCCGGTGATAGGCACCAGTCCATGCCGAAACGCTGTTGCAGATACGTTGCACTGAATTGCCAGAATGAAGTGTACCAAGCGGTGCTTTCTCCGGCGGTTTCATCCGGGCGAGAAGGGATATACCAGCCTTTGATGACTTCTTGCAGAAAACCGTTCTGGAGCAAGCGTTCCCGATGGGCGCGCGTCAGGTCTTTAGAACGTATGGCAACGACATCCTGCTCCTGGAGCGCATGGAGCACCTCAAGGGATTCAGCCAGTTTTTCTGAAGGTTTCGCCATAGTGTCTGTGTCTCTATTAGTTTATCTTGCTGTGTTTTGGCTAGTTTATTAAGTTGTATCATAAGTAGTTTATTGTGTCGATCGATAATTAGTTTTGCGGGCTATGCACATGACGTGAGTAACCCCTATATCTTGTGTTCACGATTTTCGACAATCTCTTGATATGAGATTGGTTGCATAGCTACAGCATGCTGCAT
>DUYW01000257.1 GCA_013349825.1 Gammaproteobacteria bacterium
GATGGAGACCGGATTGAGAAAAGATAAAAAGACAGGAGAGAAGATCCCTGCTCACTTTATCCAGACTGTTGTAGCAGAGAAGAATGGTACCCCCTTCATGAATGCAGACTTCAACTCCACTATCTCTAAAAATCCCTATCTGAGAATTCAGGTAGCTGGAGAGAAGGGTGATGAGATCAAAATAACCTGGACCGACAATAAAGGTGAGAGCAGTTCAGGTACAAAGGCATCAAAATAAGATCAACTTTTCTTTAACCACCCTTTGCCAAGGTGTGGTTGAAAAAGAGTCAAAATAAGAAAGAGTTTAAAGGAGAGTGAAATGAAATCCAGGAGTATGAATATCCTGATTGGATTGGGTACAGCTGCATTGATGCTGGGATCAGCAACAGTTCAGGCATCACCAGCCGAGGATCTGAAGGCTTTTCAAGCCTATTTTGCAAAGAAATTCCCAGATACCCAATTTGCGGACTTTAATAACGGAGTCTACTCAATTAATGAGAGCTTTCGTCAACAGTGGGAGTCTATTGAAGAATTTCCCCCTTATGAGACCTTTGTAGAGAAGGGTGAGGAGGAGTGGAACAAGCCTTTTGCCAATGGTAAAGGATATGCAAGCTGCTTCGGTGAAGATGTTGCTGCGGTCCGTGGCTTCTATCCTCATTGGGATGTCAAACGTGAGCAGGTGGTCACTTTAGAAGGTGAGATCAATCGCTGTCGTACAGAGAATGGCGAGAAAGCATTGAAGTGGAAAGTGGGTACATTGGCTCATCTCTCTGCCTACATCTCTTACGAGGGGCGTGGACAGAAGATCAATGTGGTCATTCCAGATGATCCGAAGGCAATGGCTGCATATGAGGATGGAAAACGTTTCTTCTATGCAAAACGTGGACAGCTTAACCTTGCTTGTGCAGATTGCCATGTTTACCAGTCTGGACAGCATATCCGGGCAGACCTGCTTTCACCAGCCATTGGACAAACCAGCGGGTTCCCGGTGTTCCGCGCGAAGTGGTCTGGTAAATCCAAGTCTGGAGATGGTATGGGTACCCTTCATCGCCGTTACGGTGGCTGTAACAAGCAGGTACGAGCCAAACCATTCAAACCTCAGAGCGAACAGTATCGTAACCTGGAGTTCTTCCATACCTACATGGGTAATGGCTTAGAGTGGAACGGTGCTTCTTATCGTAAATAGACGGTAAGTTACACGTGGTCAAAAGGTGCAGTGATCGGAAGATCCTGCACCTTTTTTGTAGGCTCGCAAAAATAGAGAATTAGTGAATAGGAAAATCTATAGTGACCTCAAATCCATCTGGGCTGGAGCAATTTTTTAGAGCGATGCTTGCTCCATGTATTTCAGCAATTTGCTTGCTGATTGATAGCCCTAATCCAGAACCGCTTGCTGTTGTACTGTTGCGGTAAAAACGTTCAAAAATTCTCTGTTGCAGCTCCTGAGGGATACCGGGACCACTGTCTCTGAGGCTTACTCTTAACCGTTGTGGTAACGGTTTAATATTCAATTTGATCCATCCTCTCTCAGGGGTATAGCGGATCGCGTTATCGATTAAGTTTCTCAACAGGGTAGAGAGCAGTTCACGATTTGCCATGATTTCAACAGAGGAGTCAGTGGCATGTTCAAAGATGAGACTAATCTTTTTGTCAAGTGCCCGATGAGACAGGATATCAATATTTTCCTGGGCAACCTGGTTAAGATCGACTGCAGTTGCACGACTATCCAAATTACTGATTCCATCAACTTTGGCCAGAGTGAGCATGATCACGATAAATAGCAGGCACATGTTCACAATTGGTGATAAGCCTCAGAAGCCAAAATGGCTGAAATCAGGTTGATTCCAGCCATCGATTTT
>DUYW01000271.1 GCA_013349825.1 Gammaproteobacteria bacterium
CAGCCAATAGCAGGCTATTAGCAAGGTTTTCAACGAAGATATTGGGCGCTATGGGCGTTAGGCATTTACACATGACTTATTCAGAGGTTCCTTAGTTTAAAGAAGAGGGTGAGTCTGAGTTTGAAGAGGGTGGGGTCGGGCCTGAAGAGGCGTGTGAAGGGTTCTGTTGTATGTGGCGAGAAAGTTGCCACTTTAAAACAGGAGGGCCGATCAGTGTAGTGACAATGGTCATCATCACCACTGCGGTGAAGAGTGTTGAATCAAGTGCGCCTATGGATTTTCCCAACGATGCGAGAATGAGCGCAACCTCTCCACGCGGAACCATCCCCGCACCAATCGCCAAACGGGGAAGCTGCTTATCGGCCCCCAGACCACTCACTACCTTGCCCGCAATGGCCACGATAATAAGGGCGGATGCCAGCAGTAGAATCTCTTGGTCAAGAAAAGCCTCCAGCTTGACCTGTGTCCCCATCAAGACAAAAAAGAGGGGAGCGAGAATGGCCTCAAACGGACGAATCTGCTCTTTGATTTCCTGATGTAGATGACAGTTGGGGCCATTGCAGTTCTCTTTCCAGTAGATAAACGCCCGGTTGCTTAAAATAAGCCCGGCTGCAAATGCGCCTACAATGGCTGAGAGACCTACAAAATCGGCCATCCATGAAAGGGTGGTCAAGAGCAGAAAAGAGACAAACAGCTCCGCCTCCCATAGGTCGAAGTGGTGTAGATGGCGAATGGTAAAACGGATGATGGTTGGTACCAACAGATAGATAGAGGTCAAAAACATAATAGCCTGTGAGATGGAAAAGAGCACTGTCATCCACTCAAAGCTACCTCGATAGATAATATCAATTCCAATGGCCATCATGATCAATCCAAGTACATCATCAATCACCGCAGCACTTAATACGATTTGCGCCACCTTGCTGTTATCCATCTTCAATTCATGAAAAACTCGTGCAGTAATACCGATACTGGTCGCAGAGAGCGCGATGGCCACCATCAAGTGGGCAGACCAGTGTGCCTCAGGGGCCAACAGCTGCATGGTTGCAAAGCCCAGTAAAAAAGGTGCCACAATACCGATGATAGCGACCCGGATACCAGGACGCAGTGAGACACGCAGCTCTTGGACAGAGGACTCTAACCCCACCACAAAGAGAAGAAAGAGCAGACCAATTCTGGAAAAACTATCAATAATCTGGATTACATCGATAATTTCACCCCCCTGATTACTGGTCAGGATTGGCAAGAGTTGATTCGTCTGTACCGGCCCCAACAGATGTAACAGAGCATCTTCCAATGTGACGGTGTGGCCAAATGAGAGCGTAACAGCCTGGAAGACAGCGCTTGACTCTCGTAGAACCGTGATGAGATCACTGCCGAGCCAGTACCCGATGTTGCCGATCAAAATACCTACAGCCAACTCACCCAGCACAGAGGGTTGGTTGATCCGTTGAGCTACCTCCCGACCCAGCAGTGAAACTATAGTAATAACCGTAAGAGCCAGCAATACGGGAATCACCGGATCACCATGTGCCGGGGGATGGTTTCCCCAGCTGGCTGTAGTGACCAGAGAGAGTAGTGTAATAGCAATCAGAAGGCGCATAATTTAACTGTAGGCTGAACTCCATGAATCAACAACCCAATAACTCATATAAAGGAACCCCTGAATAAGTCATGTGTAAATGCCTAACGCCCATAGCGCCCAATATCTTCTTTGAAAACCTTGCTAATAGCCCGCTATTGGCTGCGATCTTCGCCTTGATCTTGAACACTATGGACGTAATTCAAATTACCCAGACTTGTTCAGAGGTTCCTTAAGGAATCTAGGAATAAGTC
>DUYW01000158.1 GCA_013349825.1 Gammaproteobacteria bacterium
AATGCCCCCGGATTCCGCTCACTCTACTCACAGCGTCATATCCACTTTGAAGAGGTCTATGCAGATATCATCGACAGGGTGTTCCTGGGTACCCTGAAAGGTCCAACTGATGCAAAGCGGAAGAAAATTCTGAAGCTGTTGCAAGAGGCGATGGATGGAAAAGTGATCATCAAAAATGAAGAATTCTTTCTCAAGAATCGACAGGGTGAACTGGAATTCACCCTGCTTGCAGAGGGGATACGTAAACTGGCGCTACTCTGGGTGTTGATCCAGAATGGCACTCTTCTGCAAGGGGCAGTCCTCTGTTGGGACGAGCCTGAAACCAACCTTAATCCCAGGCTAATGAAAACGGTTGTTGCCATCCTGATTGAACTGCAGCGGTTAGGTGTACAGATATTTCTGTCCACCCATGATTACGTCATCCTCAAGGAGTTTGATCTTCAGTCAAAAGAGCGGGATCGGGTACGTTATCACGCATTTTCACACAACAAGCAAGCAGACAAGATCATTGTTGATTCAACAGAGGAGTATTTAACGATTAGTCCAAATGCAATTGATGAGACCTTCTCGGATCTGGTCAACCGGGAAATTGCTCGAACAATGGAGGAATAACGGCTATGGAGATCAGTGAGGGCGGCCTGAGTTTTACCTTTAATGGTGTGTTGAGTGCGTATAAGTTTGATGAACAGGATCAAACCTCTTCACACTATCATGGCTTATCACACTGTATGAAAGGGGCAGAACAGAAAGTGGAAAAGCCAATTCACTACCTCTGTCTGATTACACTGGAGAGTGCTCTGGTTCTACAGTTAATGAACCAACTGAAAAGGCAACTGCCCGAAGGCAGGGCCAATAACCAGCGTTGGCAGAGAGCCATTGCAGACCGTTGTATCGTAGCCAACCTGGAGACTTGGAATAGTAGTTTTCCACACATCCCCGTACAGAGAGTGAGAGGGGAATGAATACATCCAATATCAGCAAATATGCACCCAAGGCCAGAACCGATTTTATCGATGCGGTAACCCGGCAGGCGAATCGACTGGGGCTATACAAGGATCAGATTGTCTCCGCCTCGCCAACTGGGGGTCTATTGCAGATAGAAGGCAACACCTTTGAAGCCTCTGTGCAGCCACTACGCAATCGGTTGATTGAGAAGATCAAGGCGAAGGGGTTTGAACAGTTCACGGAACAGGTCGCCTACACCTGGTTTAACCGTCTCTGTGCGATTCGATATATGGAGCTGCATGACTATCTGGGGCACGGGTTACGGGTACTCTCTCCACGTTCCGATGAGAGCTGGGAGAGTGGGGCAGTTGCAGAAATTCTTGATCAGGCGCAAGAGGCGGCAGTAGTGCTGGAGCTGGATCGAAACCAGATCATTGAGCTGAAACTCGCCAACAAGGAGGAGGAACTCTATCGGCTACTGTTACTCGCGCAGTGCCATCAACTCCACAAGGCGATGCCGTTTCTGTTTGAGCCGATTGATGCCAGTGATGAACTGTTACTACCCGATGGACTGACCCGTACCGACTCATTGACAAGGCAGTTGGTGGGTGCAATTCCGCAAGAGGAGTGGAGTAATATCGAGATCATCGGCTGGCTCTACCAGTTCTACATCTCGGANAAGAAGGACNAGGTNATCGGCAAGGTGGTGAAGTCGGAGGACATTCCGGCGGCGACCCAGCTCTTCACGCCCAACTGGATCGTGAAGTACATGGTCCAGAACTCGCTGGGGGCGCAGTGGCTGGCGACCTATCCCCATTCACCGCTCAAAGGGCAGATGGAGTACTACATCGAGCCCGCCGAGCAGACCGACGAGGTCAACGCG
>DUYW01000132.1 GCA_013349825.1 Gammaproteobacteria bacterium
TGCAGCATGCTGTAGCTATGCAACCAATCTCATATCAAGAGATTGTCGAAAGTCGTGAACACAAGATATAGGGGTTACTCACGTCATGTGCATAGCCCGCTAACAATAAAGAGGATACACCCGAGTATCCCTAGCATATTCCCATAACACCAGACCGTCATCTAATTACATTTATCTATACCTGAATTTTATAATAATTATTTTGGAGACTTAACCGCTTGTCTCTCCATACCCGGTGTCATTCAGAACGGCACCCCTCCCCGGTTTTTGCTTTTCAACCCCCCCCAAGTGAAATCAACAGCCAAAACAGGGACCCATTATTCCCCACTCTCAATGGTAGTTACCCACAGATACGCGCGATAGAGGGCGCTTTCCACCCATGGATAACTACGATTGAGTGCTATATTGAAGCCATGAGGGTTGTGGCCTACCACCACTGCGGTATCAATTCACAGGCTGTACCGGTGCGCCACTCACAACAGTCCGCTCCTCCTTCGACAAGCTCAGGCTCCACCGCATAACGTCACCCTATGTAATATTCAGAAACTGCCTACACAGAATAGCTCGGAGGAATGTATCCTAGTTCAACTGCGAGTGACTCATACGTTCATGGAGCACACGCACGATGAAGATATCTCTTCTTCTCACTTTGTAATAGATCACATGACTATCATGAGGAAACTTTCTATACTCCTTTCGGATTTGATCTACAGCCACTCCTATCTTAGGCTCTTCAGACAATAGGATGAGACATCTGTGCAGCTCTTGCTGGTACTGTTCAGTTCGCTCTATCCCAAATCGTAACAGTGAGCCCTCAATCAATTTTTCGATATCTTTCTCAGCAATCTTTGAGAGCGTGTACCTCATTGATGCCTGCGTTTTACGCGCTTCCAAATGGTATCTACTGACATATCGGATTCACCACTCTTCTCACCAGCAATAAGCTCTTCGACGATCGCTTGCCGATGATCCTGATCACGACGTATCAGGTCACGCACGTAGTCACTGACATTACTATAAAGACCTGTATTGGATTGCTGCTCAGCCCACGCCTTGAGTTCATCTGGCAATGAGACATTCATCGTAGCCATAAATCGATTCCTCAGAATGATAGTCTATGAAAGCATCATAGCGTATTTGGCAAACTTTGTCATATTAGAGCAACCCCAACTGTCCGTCTTAAGAGCCTTTTGGACCGGTTGCTGCTTAAGTTAAAGGATAAACCTAACTATTGAATTAAATGGTACGAGCGGAGAGACTCGAACTCTCACAGCTACATCAATAGAAAATATTTAACTACAATATCAATTGGTTACGTAATCCTGCAACTCTCTCACGCTAAAAAGTGGAATCCTATGTGAACCCCTTTTATACCCTCATTCTACATTATCTAATATTCCCTATGCAACACGCTATCCTCCCCATTCTTGGTATCGTAGAGGTGGACAGTTCTAAATTGATAATTGATGCCTTTCCTCTTGATCTTGAAGATCTCACCACGCCATATGACTTAACGATGAACAAAGTCTATCTCTTATCCAATCTGACTGATCTGTCTAACATGAGCTGACGGTCTACACAAATTCGCGAAACATCGAAGACGGAGCCAAGCCGGACAGGCACCGAAGGGGAACGGGCAACACGGTTATGCAGGCAGCCCGTTGCCAGTCCGGCGACCCCAACTAGAAAAGTAAAGCAATGAGGACAACCGCAAGAGAATACAAAAACCCCTGACCAAGGGACACCTAGACGCGGACACCAACACAACAGAAAAAACTAAGCGGGCTATGCACTTGACGTGAGTAACCCCTATATG
>DUYW01000173.1 GCA_013349825.1 Gammaproteobacteria bacterium
GGTTGTCATGGTGTATTGCGTAAAGGTGCGACAGGTAAAAATCTTGAGCCGAAATCTACCCTGGAACTGGGTCAGGAGCGTCTTGAGAAGATTATCACCTACGGAACAGAGGGTGGTATGAATAACTTTGACGACATCTTCTCCAAAGAAGAGATCTCACTGGTCTCTACCTACATTCAGATGGAGCCGCCAGTTCCGCCTGAGATGACGCTACAGATGATGAAGGACCGTACCAAGACCTACGTCAAGCCGGAAGATTATCCAGCCAAGCCTATGCATGGCCGTAACTGGAAGAACTTCTTCGTAGTGATTGAGCGTGATGCCGGTAAGGTGGCGATTATTGATGGTGACAAACATGAAGTGATTGCCCACCTAGATAGTGGCTATGCAGTACACGTCATCAAGGCGACAGAGCACCATGCGACAGAGCATCCGGTGGGTGGCGTTGAGGCGGGTCGTTTCTGGTACAGCATCGGTCGTGATGGCAAGATGATGAAGATTGACCTGTTCCAGACCCCGGACAAGATGTTGGTTGCTGAGACGCAGATCGCCTATGACGCACGTGACGTTGCCGTATCGGGTGATGGTAAATATGTTATCGGTGGTGGTTACTGGCCGCCACACTTTGTAATTGCGGATGCAGTCACCATGGAGCCGCTGAAGGTGGTCTCTACCCGTGGTGTGAATGTGGATGGTGAGTATGTGAATGAGTCCCGCGTAGCAGCAATCTATACTACACCCAATGAGTCCTCTTTCCTGGTCTCTGCCAAGGAGTTGGGCCAGATGTGGCAGGTTGGATATAAGGATCTGGATAATCTGGATATCGTGAAGATGGATACAGCAAAGTACCTGCATGACGGCTTCTTCGATCCAAGTGGTCGTTACTTCCAGATTGCGGCAAATGCCTCTAACAAGATGGTTGTAGTGGACACCAAAGAGCGCAAGCTTGAGGCGATGATCGATACTACAGGCAAGAAACCACATCCAGGTCCGGGTGCAAACTGGATGGATCCAAAATATGGTCCTGTAGGTGGAACCACGCATTTGGGTACCGGTATGGTAACTGTCTGGGGTAATGATCCAGCAGGTCATGCAGATAATGCCTGGAAGATCGTTCGTGAGATTGAGACTGATGGTGCCGGCGTGTTTATCCGTACCCACCCAACCTCAGACTATGTATGGGCAGATCAAACCAAGAACCCTGAACCAGAAATTCAGCAGTCAGTACAGGTGATCTCCAAAGAGACTGGTGAAATCGTTAAGACCATCCGTGTGACGGAAGAAGAGGGTAAAGCTGCATTGCATATGGAGTTCAATCAGGATGGATCTGAGGTTTGGGTCTCTGTCTGGAATCGTTCAGATAACAAGAACCCTACTGGTGAAATCGTAATCTATGATGCGAAGACGTTGGAAGAGAAGACACGTATTAAAGGTCTGACGACACCAACGGGTAAGTTTAATGTTTATAACAGAACCAACCACGTAACTTGAGTATAGATCACTCCGGCTTTCAAGGCCGGAGTGGTTTTTTTATTTATCCGTTAGGAGAACTGTAAAGATGAAGAAGCTGTCATTAACCACACTCAGTATCGCTGTAGGTGTCGCCATGGGTGGTATGAGTTCTAGCATAAGTGCTGCATCGCCGACGATGTCTGAAGCAGACTTTGAGAAGGCAAAAACACTCTACTTCCAGCGTTGCGCAGGTTGTCATGGTGTATTGCGTAAAGGTGCGACAGGTAAAAATCTTGAGCCGAAATCTACCCTGGAACTGGGTCAGGAGCGTCTTGAGAAGATTATCACCTACGGAACAGA
>DUYW01000144.1 GCA_013349825.1 Gammaproteobacteria bacterium
GCTACAGAGTGGCGGCAATCTGTTACTGTTGGATGAGCCCACCAATGACCTTGATGTGGAGACTTTACGCGCTCTGGAAGAGGCCCTCCTCTCCTTCCCCGGTTGTGCCGTCGTCATCTCCCATGACCGCTGGTTCCTCGACCGTATCGCCACCCATATGCTCGCCTTTGAAGGGGACAGCACAGTGGTCTGGTTTGAGGGCAACTATGCAGACTATGAGAAAGACCGCAAGCGACGCCTGGGTGCTGATGCCGATCAACCTCATCGCATCAAGTACCGCCCCATCTCCAAATAAGCCTCAATACCGTTTTACAGAGGTTCCCCCTGACTTCTTAGATGAAAGTGATGCAACACCCCCCCGTTTGAGGAGGGTGTTGCCATTCCAGCGAACTCGACCTATAATACTTGACAGATTTACTATGTTAAATGTTTAGGAGAATAATAATGGTTAATCCGCTTCAGAGTCGAACAGGAACGGTTATCACGGGGGTTATACTGGCACTGATTATTGCAGTACTACTCAAAACGCCTGACGCAAACGGCGTAATAACCTATGCAGTCAACCCGCTAGAGATCAATGTCTGGCTCCACGCTATTGTTGGTATCGCATGGGTCGGACTTCTCTACTACTTTAACGGCATTCAGATTCCCGCAGTCGGTGCCGCGCTTGCAGATGGCGACCCCGGCCCCGCTGCAATCAACAAATACATCGCACCCAGAGCACTATTCTGGTTCCGCTGGGCAGCCGTGCTCACCTGGATCACAGGTGTTGGCGCACTTCAACATATGGGTGGGCTGCACGGAGCCTTTACCTTTGCTGAAGGGTGGCAGGTGATTGGTATGGGTGCCTGGCTTGGAACCATTATGCTCATCAATGTATGGGTACTGATCTGGCCAAACCAGCAGAAGATCCTCGGCCTCAAAGAGGCTAGCCCGGAGGAGATCGCAAAGGCCAAAGTGGTTGCCCTAATGGCTTCCAGAACCAATACGGCGCTCTCATTCCCCATGCTGCTGGGGATGACCTCTTTTGGACATGGCCTCCCCTTCTAACCCGATTCTCTTTTCAATCGAATCGTAGCTTACCTCTTTTTGGGAGGAAGGAGATCCGTAATCGTCCCCTCTGCCATCTCTGCTGCAAAGCAAAGTGTCTCTGACAGCGTTGGGTGGGGGTGGATCGTTAAGCCGATATCTTGCATATCTGAACCCATCTCAATACCCAATACCGCTTCGGCATGAGGAAGTGGGGTGAAATTTTGAACACAGCACAGTTGCCACCCATATTTCATTATTTCTTCGTCAAAGCATGGGAGATTCTTACTTTTAAGCTGCTGATTATTTTCTTTGGATCAGCTGGTTAGGAACTGCGCAAGTATCTCTTGGCCGCCCTTATTAAAACCAAACCCATAACAACCATAATTTCTTATAATGGACTTCACTATGCAGACTATCCGCACCGAGAGCAGCAGTCACAGGTTTTGACCTGGCTAGCAGTCACTGGATCCAGGGAACCTATGCACAGAATACCGAAGAGGCGCGGACCTATGCGGCAATCATTAAACCAGAGTGGAGAATGCAGTCACAATCAGTGGTCGAATAGTTTGACTGGGCTATCTATACTCATATCGTTACCCCTTTCTCCGCTCAATCTCCTTCATTGCCTCAACCCCCTGCACGAAGTCGCGGCATCGTTGTAGCCCAATCCAGATGGTCTGCGGCCCC
>DUYW01000123.1 GCA_013349825.1 Gammaproteobacteria bacterium
GCCTTCCGTAACATGCTGCTGCATCGCTTCGATCTTTTCGGAGTGATCTTGCTCCTTACGGATCAGATCCCGCATGTAGTCGCTGACATTGCTGTAACGTGCCCCAACCTGCTGCTCCACCCAGTCTTGAATGGAGCTGGAGATTGAAGCGCTAGAGGAGGGGGGTAACCGGAAAAAGTTGTGAGGTTGCGGCTGTTAGAGCTACCGGCATCTACTCTTGGCGTTGTTATAGTCAGACTTACATATGGATTGGCTTTGCTTCTGTGTTAAAGTCTGCCTTTAATAAACGGCCTAAGCTGCAGCTCTGTAATAGGTAGCCTTTAACAATGGATCGACAAACCCGTTCGGGACAATTTACTCTGCAGCCGGGAGGCTACCAAGCCTTTATCCCCAAGCCGCTGCCTCCTGTCCCTTCACTGCAGCTTGATTCTGAGATGCAGGCTCTGCTCTCCAGTGCAGATCGTGCACTGGGACGGCTCGATGGCTCTATCCGCACGCTCCCCAACCCAGACCTCTTCATCTTTATGTATATACGTAAAGAGGCGGTACTCTCCAGTCAGATTGAGGGCACCCAAAGTTCACTGAATGATCTGCTGGAAGTTGAGGCGGAGATATTCGATAGTGAGCGGCCCCGTGATGTGGATGAGGTACTCAACTACGTACAGGCAATGAACTATGGCCTGGAACGACTGCAGACCTTGCCGCTCTCCAATCGCCTGATTCGAGAGATTCATAGTGTACTGTTGGATGGTGTGCGTGGCGGCAACGCTCAACCCGGTGAATGGCGTAAGATCCAGAACTGGATTGGTCCTCAGGGGTGTACCGTAAAAGAGGCGAGCTTTGTACCACCGCCACCACAACAGCTGGAAGACATTCTGGCGCAGTTTGAGCAGTTCCTCCATGAAGAGAGTCTGCCTGCTCTGCTGCAGATTGGGATGGCACATGCCCAGTTTGAGACCATCCATCCCTTTCTCGATGGTAATGGTCGTGTCGGACGCCTGCTGATCGCCTTTATGCTCTATCAAAAGGGGATACTGGAGATTCCAGTGCTCTACATCTCTCACTACTTCAAGAAACAGCGTCAGGACTACTATGAGCTGCTCCAGTCTGTACGTGAACAGGGGAGCTGGGAGGCATGGCTAAAATTCTTCCTGCAAGGGATCTATGAGGTTTCACAAGAGGCCACCGTAACTGCACGTAACATTGTGGATCTGCGTGAAGCGCATCGCCAGTTGATTGCAGAGCATTTTGGCCGTGTGGCTGGTAATGCGATGCAGGTATTGGAGACGCTCTATCAGAAACCGATTATCAAGGTGAAAGATATTCAGCAACTGATTGAGGTCACCTATCCAGCCGCCAATCAATTGATGAATAAATTTGTCGACCATGGCCTGTTGGAAGAGGTGACCGGACAGTCACGTAACCGCCAGTTTCGCTACAGCCCCTATATCGACCTCTTCAGCTAAACAGAACATCATCGAGAACTACCATGCCGCTACTTGACTGGTTAAACAAGGATCAAGCCGTAAAACAGGCCAACCAGGTCCCTTACCGACTGCTACAGTCGGTGCCGGAGCTGAGTTATGGGGATAGTAACAGTGAAAATATGCTGATTCAGGGGGATAACCTCGACTCTTCTGCAAGGTCTTCAACAGTGTTGAAGTCCCCAATGTCGGCGCGACGGCGCTGAGCCAGTGGG
>DUYW01000202.1 GCA_013349825.1 Gammaproteobacteria bacterium
ATGTCGCTCTCCAGTGAAATTTGGAGAGCATTGAATCAGATCAGGCTGCTTGTGTCCAGTACTTTATGCTGGGCGGGAGAATTGGGTAACGATATGGTCTTAGCCCCCTCATCCGGCAATCCATTAAAGTCGGCAAAGAGGTCTGCCTGCATCTCACTGTTGAGTGCATCCGCCCGCTCCGCCTCCTCGGTCTGCCGTCGTAAATCATCGATCAACACCTTGGGGTGAACCTTCTCCTGAATATAGAGCGGTGGCGCATGAACCACCAGATCCGACCAGTCCTGCTGATCCTTGCCTCGCCAGACCAACTGAGGATCAAGATCCCCATTGCGCTGCTCCTTCTCAGCCTCCAGCCTGTTATCACCTCTCGGGTATTTCACCTCAACCGGGTTTTGATCATCCTTCTGCATGATGGATTGATATTCTGCAGTAGGGATATTCTTGCGGGAGGCCTCCTCATGGGTAATGGTTTCGACCGATTTGGGCGTTTGCTTTTTTGTTCTTCTGGCCATCTTTGCTTCCTTATGCTGCAGCCCCAGTGGTTACTGTCTGAATCATCTTCTCAAATTCCTCTTCCACCTTCTCTGCAAAATCGTCCTGCATCTGGAACACGTCCGTAAACTCGGCAAATGCCCAGCGCCCATAGCGTTCCAGATTATTCACCCCCGGCACCCAGTAGGTGTCCATGGTACTTTTCTTCTCTTTGGCATCTTCTCCACGATACCCCTTGATCTCTACAATGAGTTTCAGTGGATTATCTGTACCATACCCATCATCAACATAAACAATAAAATCAGGACGGTAGGTTCTGTTCTCTGAGGCATAACGGTACGGCACCTCCAGTCCCAGATTGTGGTTCTTCACATAGGCAATGACTTTGGGGTGGTCTTCAGCCACCCGACAAAACTCCCCCTCCCAGTCACTGTCGAGAATAGCCCAGTTGATCTGACACCGTTCACTGCTGGTCTCATAACGTTCGGTCTTTGAGGTGGTGAAATTGATATGCACGGTAGAGCCGGTTGGATTATATGGATCCAGAACCGCCTTGATTGGTCGCTTGCCTTGCTCTGCACGAGTAATCGCTGCTGTAATCCGGTCACAAGCAACATCTGCCAGTGCCTGATACATCAGCAACCCTGGATAGGTCTCTCCTTTGCAGGCAAGACAGGTATCGAGCCACTCTTTGGTAATTCGCTTGAGCTGTCCAAACAGGTGTAGTTTGGGATCCTCACCCGGATCACGCCATTTGGTGTAGAGCAGGCGCTGGGTGATATGGAACAGCAGCGTGGAACGACGCAGATCTTTAATGTGTTCCAGCGTCAAATCGGCAGACTCACCGATGATACCGGAGTTCTTAACATGAGAAGGCCCCACGATTGCGGGCGTCAATTCAAAGATTGAGTCTTCGTTGAAGGATGCTGTAAGTCGCTCTTCAGGGAGTTCCACACGATACCCGGCCACCCTGGGAAACTGGATTTCCAGGGTGGCACGTTCTGGCAAGATTGCCTTCACCTGAATGGTTTCACGCGGGGGCTGCGGAGGGGCAATCACCGGCTTTGCTGTGAAGTCGAAGGGGATACCGAGCACATCGGCATACTCGACATTAAAGAGGTTCTCTTCATTCAGGTCATAAGATTGGCGGCGCAGTGCACGACCAATCACCTGCTCACAAAGCAGCTGAGTACCGAATGCACG
>DUYW01000165.1 GCA_013349825.1 Gammaproteobacteria bacterium
CTCTCCACCTGTCAGAAGAATGGAGTATCCTCTTCTGAGGCTTTGAGACTGCTCTACGAGGGACGGTGGCCTGAGTTTATGGAAATGACCCCTGAATCCAGCTTACAATCAATGTCCCAAAAAAAAAGAACCATCTTGGTAACAGGTGGTGCAGGCTTTATCGGCACTGCAGTCATCCGGCATCTCATCAATGATACCGATTATCGAGTCATCAACCTCGATAAGCTAACCTATGCCGGAAATCTTGAGTCGCTACTCACAGTCAGCGATAACCCCCGCTACCACTTTGAGCAGGTAGATATCTGTGATGCCGTAGAAGTGGGGCGACTATTTACCCAGTATCAGCCCGATATCATTATGCACTTGGCAGCCGAGTCCCATGTGGACCGATCCATAGACGGGCCAGCAGCCTTTATGCAGACGAACATCATAGGTACCTCTGTGCTGCTTGAACAGGCGCGTAACTACTACAACCACTTGAGTAGTGACAAACAGCAGACCTTTCGCTTTCACCATATCTCTACCGATGAGGTCTATGGTGACCTACCACATCCTGATGAAGTTTCCCCCAGTGAACGAGGAAATCTTCCCCTGTTTGCCGAAGAGACTGCCTACGCCCCCAGCTCTCCCTACTCGGCCAGCAAGGCGAGTTCAGACCACCTAGTAAGGGCCTGGCGCCGCACTTACGGCTTGCCGGTACTCATCACCAACTGCTCCAACAATTATGGCCCCTACCAATTCCCGGAAAAGCTGGTGCCGCTGATCATACTCAATGCACTAGAGGGAAAAGAGCTACCCATCTATGGGAAAGGTAACCAGATTCGTGATTGGCTCTATGTGGAAGACCATGCGAGAGCACTGGTACTCTGTGCCACAGAGGGTAAAATTGGAGAGACCTACAATATCGGTGGGCACAACGAAAAACAGAACATCGAAGTGGTACAGACACTCTGCGAGCACCTCAACGAGCTCCGACCAAAGAGTGCCCCATACCAAAATCAGATCACTTATGTGGTGGATCGCCCCGGCCATGACATGCGCTACGCTATTGATGCTAGTAAGATTGAACGAGAGCTGGGCTGGCGACCAGAAGAGACCTTCGAAACTGGGCTGCGAAAAACTGTAGAGTGGTACTTGGAAAATCAGACATGGTGCCAGCATGTGCAAGATGGTAGTTATCAAAGAGAGTGGTTAGGTGAAGTAACATGAAAATAGCAATAGCAGGAACCGGCTACGTCGGCCTCTCCAACGCCATGCTGCTGGCACAAAATAATGAAGTGGTAGCGTTAGACATCGTCCTCGATAAGGTCGAAATGCTAAACCGGGGTGAGTCCCCAATCGTTGATACCGAAATTGAAGATTTTCTAATAAACAGAAAACTCAACTTCAGAGCTACGCTAGACAAAAAAGAGGCATACCAAGGGGCTGATTACGTAATCATCGCCACCCCAACCGATTACGATCCCGATACCAACTACTTTAATACCAAAAGCGTCGAACCTTAAACCTTAAACGCATGGTCATAAAGCCTCTGACGGATGATATGAGCAGTAATGCTATACTGCCATCATGAGCAAAAAAGACATCGTCTCCAAAGAGGCCCTGAAAATGATCGC
>DUYW01000204.1 GCA_013349825.1 Gammaproteobacteria bacterium
CACCACAGAACCAGCCGACTGCAAAATTCGGCCAACTGTTCTGGGATAACCTGATGAAGAAGGGTCGCGTCAACGAGCTCAAGCTCGGTGTTGTCCTCTACTTCATGAACGGTTTTGTCGAAGGGATCAAGACTGCACTTGCCAAGTCCGGACTGGGTATGGCAATGTTCAAGACCAAGCGTATGGATCCAATGGAGATTCTCGGTGGTCATGGCATCAAAGACCCCGGCAGCCTGCAGAAGATCATCAAGAAGGCGCAGGAACTGGAAGCTGCACGCACGCAGTCTAATTAAGAGGAATCAGGAGAAAACCCATGTCAAAAAGCTATACTTTCTACCCCGGTTGCTCTTCGCAGGACAAAGCCTCCGGCTCTAACCAGCAGATCTCTGTAGCGGCTACTTGTGATGCGCTGGATATCACCCTGAACGATATCCCGGACTGGAACTGTTGTGGTGCCTCCATCGGCTATGCCGGTGGTGGTGAGTTGCCTCGTATCGCACTCTCTGCGCGTAACATTGCGCTGGCTGAGCAGTCTAACCCCGGTCAGGATATCGTCGCCTCTTGCCCTGCTTGCTGGCTCGCTACTCGCGAAGCCAAAGAGCGTCTGGCGCATAGCGACACCCTGCGTACCGATGCACAAGCCGCTCTCGCTGAGGGTGGCCTGGAGTACAAAGGTGAAGCCAATGTACGTCACCTCACCGAAGTGCTGATTGAAGATATTGGTTACGAGGGGATGGCCAGTAAAGTGGTCAAGCCTCTGGAAGGAATCAAGGTTGCCAGCTACGTCGGCTGTCAGGCCAACCGCCCTTACGGTATCACTGGTGAATCCTTCGAAAACCCACTCTACCTCGACAAGATGTCCGAGGCGATGGGCGCTGAGGCGATGAGCGACTATCAGAAAAAGTCCCAGTGCTGCGGTGGTGCATTGAACTTCTCTGAACCAGAGAAGTCACAAGCGCTGGTAAAGGACATTCTTGAAGCCGCGTATGACAGTGGTGCAGAGATGCTGGTAACCCCTTGCGCCATGTGTCAGATGAATACGGAGGCTTTCCAGGATGACATCAACAAGACCTACGGTACCAACTTCAACATGCCTGTAGTCTACTACAGTCAGATGATGGCGGTTGCATATGGTAAGTCTGCCAAGGAGGCCGGTCTGGATCAACAGATCATCCGTGCTTCCAAGCTGGAGGAGATTGCAGCTAAGTAACACTACGAATGCCATTAAGCGTTCGCGGTCATCTTAGCATGATTAGCTAAAATTCTACTCCATGAAAAAGCCCGGTTCAGTGATGAGCCGGGCTTTTTTTGTTTTTGGCAGGATAATGGTTCGATAGCCACAAAGCGCCTTAAGATCTTTAGTCAAGAAAGAGGTTGTGATGCGCAGTGCTGGACAGCTACAGCTTCTTTCTACTCAATCAATTGACCACCTGTTGGGTACTGGAACAGACAAGATCCAAGGCTTATGCTGGTTTAACAAACAAGTGGCAGCAACTATTGCTTTTTAACTATTGTCAAAAAAAATCGGATCAGTGATACTCCACTGAATATTTTAGAATAGAATACCATCTGCCAAAATGGGAAGTTAAACCTATA
>DUYW01000183.1 GCA_013349825.1 Gammaproteobacteria bacterium
CTTCATACCCCCAATCAACCTGTAGACATTACAGTGACTATTCCTGAACTTGGTTTCAGCATTTTTTGCTGAAGAGGGTGCAATGGTAGTGAGATAGTGATTCAACACCTCTTCGACAGTGACGGCATTCTGAGCATCCTTCTGCCTGATTGACTCCTCTTTTTCGGCCTGTTTCGTTCTTTGGATCTCCAGATATGGGTCTATCCCTTTATCCAACTGCAAGATATAGCCTTGCGCCTCCATCCTTGCATCTTTCAGGCTAACGGTAGTGTAGTCACCCAGATTGATATACCTTCTCTTTCCGAGATTATTGTATCTGAACATATAGGTTTTCTTACCGCTTATTGACACACGAACGCAAAATCCTTTCGAAGCAGGCTCACATTCCCAGTACTCTTTTTCTTCTGGCTGCAAACTGCTTAACTGTGCGGATTTCCATTTGCCATTCTGCGTCCCATTAATGCGAGCAGACTGTTTTCTCTTGTTTGTCACGCCAATCTTTCCTGGCCATATTCTGTATACTTTCTGTATACTTTTGAAAGCGGTTCCTGTCGGTCCTTATCGGTACTCTTCGACCCTATGATAACGTAAAAACAATAAGATATCCAATACCAGCGTTCTTCTTCGGTTCTCTTCGGCACTATAAATTAGAGACTCTTAATCTCTTGGTCGAGTGTTCGAGTCACTCATGGCCCACCATTAAATTCAAGCAGTTATCGTTAATTCGGTGACTGCTTTTTTGTTAATGTAAATTCTACAGTCGCCTTCACGGGCGCATATCAACTTTAGTGCTCTTGATTTGAGGCAACAAAAACCCCACTCACCGTTTCCAGTAAGCAGGGTCTGTATCCCCCTCTCATTAATTGTTCGAGGGGAGATATTGCCATGCTATACAGAGCAATCTTTGGTTATCAGAAAGCCAAACACCAGAAAGGCTACCAACAGCAGGGGTGTAATAATATCCATAGTTTACTCCCAGTATCCATTTTCATTAGTGCTGTAGACCACATAGTCAGGCCACTCTTGAAAGTAACCATTTGTCTCATTTTCAGCGGCTATATCAGCCTCACTGAGTTGCGCTTGCGGGGAAGTGAAGCCAGCATAAACAGTATCTACATACAACTCATTTAAGTAGTCAATGGAAGCCGCATTAGCACTTAACGCACTGAATGCCATTATTAAACCTAGTATCTCTTTTTTCATTTCAATAGTCCTTTTCGTCGAAAGATATAAACCTATAGCCCTCAACAAGAAGGTGACGGCTATCCGTACTGATCACCTCCAACTAATCATTTCCAATATTAGAACATACTAATATTTCAGAAGTGTTTCAGCATGGCTGTTGGGTATATCAATTTCATTGAGGACTGCCCGCCATCCATGACAAACAACTGATAGTCACCCTCCCCTGCCCCATCTCCATCAGTGTCTCTTTAAGATTATGAGGTTTCGACATTTCAAATGGAAAAACTCATCTTTCCAGACTTCCACCAATGGTGGTAGATGTGCAGAGTACCGCCCCATGTTCTCAGCTATCTGGATCTGGGGATTTGGCCACTGGTT
>DUYW01000176.1 GCA_013349825.1 Gammaproteobacteria bacterium
AGGCCATGCAAAACGAGTGTCCAGCCAGACGAACGCTGTCTAACGTCAGCGCCTATGGAACAGATTAGCGGTATTGCATAAGAGAGGATTTCTGGTTCATCGTAATGACCCGAAGGGGAATGAAGATGAGACAGAAATCACAGACAAGACAGACGGGTGCCGCCAAGGCGATCAAGGATATTCGCCGGGCTACGCGCAAGCAATATTCGGCAGAAGAAAAGATCCGCATTGTGCTGGATGGATTGCGTGGTGAAGAAACCATTGCAGAGCTTTGCCGGATAGAAGGCATTGCCCAGAGCATTTATTACAAATGGTCGAAGGAGTTTATGGAAGCTGGCAAGCGCCGCTTGGCGGGTGATACGGCCCGTGCAGCTTCGACTGGAGAGGTGACCAGCCTTCGCCGTGAAGCGCGTGAGCTGAAAGAAGTCGTTGCCGAGCAGACATTGGAACTCCGACTTCTTAAAAAAAGCATGATCGCGGATGGGGGAGAAGACGAATGAGATATCCCGCATCTGAAAAGCTTGAGATCATTCGCCTTGTTGAACAATCCCACCTGCCAATCAAACAGACATTGGACAAGCTGGGCATTCCCCGGACCACGTTTTATCGCTGGTACGATCGCTTGCAAATTGCTGGCCCGGAAGCTCTGGAAGATCAATCGCCCAGGCCATCACGCGTCTGGAATCGTATTCCTGATGATATTCGTGATCGTATTGTTGACCTGGCTCTGGATGTGCCGGAACTGTCTCCCCGCGAATTGGCCGTGCGCTTCACAGACACAGAAAAATATTTTGTCTCAGAGGCTTCCGTCTATCGACTGCTCAAATCCCTTGATCTGATTACCAGTCCAGCATTCATCGTCATTAAGGCTGCAAATGAGTTCAGGGACAAGACCACGGCGATAAATCAACTGTGGCAGACCGACTTCACTTATCTGAAGGTCATTGGCTGGGGCTGGATGTATCTGTCGACAATCCTTGATGATTACTCGCGTTATATTATTGCTTGGAAGCTATGCACGACCATGAAGACGAGCGATGTAACCGACACGCTGACCCTCGCCCTACAGGCATCAGGCTGCGGGCAGGCCCATGTTGAGCACAAGCCGAGACTGTTATCTGATAATGGATCCAGCTACGTCTCTGGCGAGTTGGCTGAATGGTTAGATGAAAAGAAAATGGGACACGTCCGGGGGGCGCCGTACCATCCGCAAACACAGGGCAAGATCGAGCGATGGCACCAGACCCTGAAAAACCGCATCCTGCTGGAGAACTACTTCTTCCCGGCAGACCTGGAAGCCCAGATCGAGGCGTTCGTCGATCATTACAATCATCGGCGCTACCACGAGAGCATTAACAACCTCACTCCGGCAGATGTCTACTTCGGGCGTGGGCAGGCCATTTTAAAACAACGCGAAAGGATCAAACTGAAGACAATGGAGACCCGGCGCTTGCAATACCGCAAATACGCCGCTTAATATATTGAACCAGATGAGCCAGATCCTCCTTTAGATCAGGCCGTTGATTGTTCCAATTACTATGACGACGGACAGTG
>DUYW01000234.1 GCA_013349825.1 Gammaproteobacteria bacterium
ATAGCAGGCTATTAGCAAGGTTTTCAACCGAGGAACGAGGTCGAGCAACGAAGATATTGGGCGCTATGGGCGTTAGGCATTTACACATGACTTATTCGGAGGTTCCTTAATCTCTAGTGCGGTCACTCATAGAGGCTACTCCACCCTGACCCGGTTGATTCGTCAAACCCAACTGCGCCAACCAACCCCTAAACGTAGTATGGCAAACCGAATCAAACAAGCCAAACTTCCCTGGGAGTGGTCGATTGAGAGCTTTCCTTTTGAGCAGCAACCCAAAGTATCCCCCTCACAGATTCGTTCACTGGCCAGTCTCGACTTTATACAACAGACAGAGAATATTGTCCTGATTGGCCCACCAGGAGCAGGAAAAAGTGGACTGGCGACAGGTCTACTACGGAGAGGGGTGGCGGAATGGACCCACAGAGCGTACCGATTGGCCTTGTGACGCTAGACGGCTATGTGTGTAGCCATAGTATCGGCCACACAAACAAATTGCCAAGCAATATTTAATATCTTTTTCTTTTAAATCATCAGGTTACTGTAATATCTGTTTCAGAACTGTAACAATAATGGCGCACAAATAACAACGTTGACTCAGTTTGCCCTGATCACAAATCTTCAGGCTGCATCTTTGAGAATTGGCCAGTCAACGACAATTTTGTCCCAAGGCATATAAATTTTATCATCCTCATCTTTCTTGATCACAGACCGTTCCAGTAAGGTCTGTACATCTGAATGAACATTTCTATAGTCACGCCCCAGTTCTTTGGCCAGCTGGTAGATTGACATTGCACCCGCTTTCTTCAAATACTCAATCAGGTCCCATCGAGTCGGAGTGAAAATCTTTGTCAACTGAGACATAGTTTCAAAACCTGCCCCAAAATATTCGGTCGGCTCTCTCCCCTCCTCAATATCAATCATCGCCTGTTTTGCACGATCCAGTGCGGTTTCGACAGCTTCACCTATTCTGATATTAAATATTTTCATTACGCTGTACCTCTTGTATATCTGACATAAAGTCATCGATTAATTTACCAACACCAGAGAATAGATAATCAAACTCATTATCCCGAAGGTGCTTATGATCACCTTTCCCTCTCTCATTGTCATAGCCGACGACCCGTTCACCCTTAACAATATAAGCCAATCGATATTTGAACGAATGTTCTGACGGTGGTACAGGGTCAGGAACTTTCCAGACTTTCAGATACACAACACCTGCCCCTGTAGAGAAGGAGTCCTCAATAACCAGCTTGGCTTTCATATATGTATCTTATCACATATATATGTTTTGTAAACCATACACTACCTAGGCAGAGTTACAACAATAATGCGGCGCCACCAGCTTGTTGGGGCAATAGACTTGGGACAACAGATGGATCAGGGGATGAGGGCTGGAACGGAAAGTTCAAAACTCTCAGAAGGCATAGGGAACCTCTGAATAAGTCATGTGTAAATGCCTAACGCCCATAGCGCCCAATATCTTCGTTGAAAACCTTGCTAATAGCCTGCTATTGGCTGCGA
>DUYW01000243.1 GCA_013349825.1 Gammaproteobacteria bacterium
ATATTATATTGCGGAGGGGGGTTCCGTTCCGCTTTAGCTGCTGATAACTTGCAGAAGATGGGTTATAGTAATGTAAGCTCTATGGACGGTGGATACAGTGGCTGGGTCAAGGCTGGTTACCCCACTGAAACTTAAGCAGATGTTATTAAAGAAGCGCTTTCATCAACAGATAAACGGCGTAGGCTCCGGGGTCTATGTTCCCCACTCCTTTACCTTCAACATATCTGGTCCGGCCAGCATGTGCTTCCAGATTACGTGTGTTTTCAGCACCATCCTTAGCCGCTTGTACCAGACACTCCATCTCAACCGCATCGTCAGTACCCCTGTTTTTCAACACATCCAGAACAGGATATAATGCATCTAGAAATGTCCTGTCTCCTCTGGAACAACCACCTAACTCCTCTATCCCTGAGATTCCATTCTGCACCGCGTCTAACCATCTTCCTGAAGATTTCAAATCATTCCCATTGGTACTATCTGCATCTGTACTAAATGCGGCAGCAGCACGAATAATGAATACCGCATATAATGGCCCGCTCGTACCACCCACAGCGTCTGTTAAACATCTGGCAACTCTCCTGAAAGCGAGAGTCACATCATTCACACTAAAGAGTTCTATATTATTCAATATGGCGTTACAGGCGGTGGCTAATGTCTCACCGGCATCACCGTCTCCACACTCTCTATCTAAGCTATTAAGCGCCTCTCTCGCTTCAACCCCTGCATTACACATTCTCTTAATGATCCTCATGAACTCCTGATCAACACTATCATTAATGCTGTTGTCATGGTCAACACGATCCGTTGACATGGGAGGGTCTATGTATATAGAAGAGCGTGTAGATGAGTAGTCACTGTCTGGTTTCCAATTAGGTTTGAAAATGTCAGAACCACCAACATCAAGCAAATCCAGGAATATATCATCAACAACAGTCAGCAAGGTTAAAGATATACCTCTCATATCAAGAGAGGTCATATAAGTTCCACAATAGGCCCTTAACACCTCATATCCTTTCTCTTCCAAGTACAATATCGCCTTTCGGTGAACGACACCCATCTCTAATTCTGATACAGAACCCAGATTGTTTGTCAGCAGGACCATCCTCTTGATATAGCTATTTTCGTGCTCGTCATCCTGTTTTGCAGCCAGAATTTTATCGATGATAATAGTAACAATCTCATCACTCGACTTTACAGCTGTTCGCAACACTCCACGTTCTCCGTGTATCCCGACCCCAATCTCCATTTCACCTTCCGGAAGAGTAAAAATAACTGAGCCATCCGGTCTGTGACATGAACTTAATGCACAGCCCATTGAATGAATATTTCTGTTTACTTTCTCAGCTACTTCATATACTTCATCTAACTGCTTTTGTGCGTTAGAATCACTAACCTGTTGATGAGATGCAAATGCACCTGCAATCTTATAAACCAGAACAGTACCGGCAACACCTCTACGGTCTCTAATCTCAGGTAGAGAGACATCGTCAGCAACAATCAG
>DUYW01000255.1 GCA_013349825.1 Gammaproteobacteria bacterium
GTGTAGTGATCGCGACTTGATCTGACAGTTACCGGATTTGAGGCGGTGGCTGTCAGGTCAGATTTAGCCTATGAACTTTTCCTTCCAGATACGTTTGCCGTCCACGAGGGTCTGCATGGGCGTGCGGCCCTCACAAACTTTGCCCTGATGAGTGCGTTCATTGTTGTAGTAATCGATCCATTGGTCCAGATCGATTTGCAACTGTTCGATGGTTTCATAAATTTTCTTGCGGAACGCCACCTGATAGAACTCCTGCAGGATGGTCTTGTGGAACCTCTCGCAGATGCCGTTGGTCTGCGGTGATTTGACCTTGGTCTTGGTGTGCTCGATGTCGTTAATGGCCAGGAACAACTGATAATCATGACGATCTGCGCGGCCGCAATATTCCGTGCCCCTGTCCGTCAGGATACGCAGAACGGGCAGCTCGTGTTCTTCGTGGAAAGGCAGAACCTTGTCATTGAGCATGTCGGCTGCGGTGATCGGGGTCTTTGTTTTATACAGCTTGGCCTGGGCGGTTTTGGCGTAGGTATCGACATAGGTTTGTTGATAGATCCGGCCAACGCCCTTCAACGTACCCACATAAAATGTGTCCTGAGAGCCCAGATAACCGGGATGTGCGGTCTCGATCTCGCCCCAGGCCTCGTCGTCCAGCTTCTTCTTTTCGAGCGCCTGGACCTGGGCCTCGGTAAGGATGATGCCATCTTCGGCAACCTTGGCCTCCAAGGCTTTCAGACGTTGCTTGAAGTTGGCCAGGTCATGGCGCAGCCAGATCGAGCGCACGCCGGAGGGTGAGACGAAGACGCCGCGCTTGCGCAATTCATTGCTGACCCGGACCTGACCATGGGCCGGATACTCGACCGCGTATTCGACAACGGCGGTCTCGGTTTCCAGATCGACCCGGTTTTTGAGGTTCGGCGCCCGGCGTGGCCGCTCGAGCAGGGCCTCGACGCCGCCATCCTCCACCGCGTCGCGATAGCGGTAGAAGGTGTCGCGTGAGAGGCCCATGATCTGGCAGGCCTTGGAGACGTTGCCGAGTTCCTCCGCCAGATTGAGCAGGCCGACTTTATGTTTGATGATTTTGTCATTACTGTGAAGCATGAGGGTTACCTTTTCTTCGTGTTTCGATGAATGGGTTTGCACCACCATCAAAACCGGTAACCCTCGTCCCTTTCAAGGGACGCTGTCAGATCAGATCGAAACTACTTCACATAATGGCAATACCTATGGAATCGTAGATGATTGTCTCGCCCTCTGGAACGATTGTTGAGCCGGCAAAAACGTCTCCAATTTCAGCGAAGATTTCGCAATTTGACCCCCGAATGTCGCCGGCTTGATCTCGTGCGGCTTCGGCGGATTCCACAAGCACGATATTCGCCATTGCGGCATCATCAAGCTCCCGGCCTTCGGAGGTATTCCAGCCAACGGACGTGACAAACGCGCCCGGCTTAAGCCAAGCGCCTTCAAGTATGGG
>DUYW01000224.1 GCA_013349825.1 Gammaproteobacteria bacterium
CTCCTGACCAAAGAAACCGTCCTCGATCAAGTGGTCATCCATGTGCTTTTTCGCCTGTAGGAGAAGGGAGCCGGAACCTGCGGCGGGGTCGTACACTTTGTTCACGCTCTTCTGCCCGTGGATGGCGAGTTGGGCAATGAGTTTGGAAACATGCTGGGGCGTGAAGAACTCACCTCCCGACTTCCCCGCATTGGCTGCGTAGTTGCCGATTAGGTATTCGTAGGCATCCCCGAAGAGATCGATCTTGTTGTCTTCAAAATGTCCAAAATCCAGTTCATTCACGCCCTTCAGTACGGCGACGAGACGACTATTTTTGTCTTTGACCGTCTTACCCAAACGGTTGCTTGTGGTGTCGAAGTCATCAAACAGTCCTTTGATGTCCTCTTCGGAGGCGTAACCCATCGCTGAGCTCTCAATAGCGGTGAAGATCGCCTTGAGGTCCGTATTGAGGTTTTCGTTGTCATTTGCCTTGGCGATGACGTTTTCAAAAAGCTGGCTGGGGTAGATGAAGTAGCCCTTGGTCTTGACGGCATCATCCTCAATTTCGTTGGTGATGATGTCGTCACCCAGCTTGGCATAATCAATGCTCTCATCGCCGCCCTCGATGTAGCGGGAAAAATTTTCGCTGATGAAGCGGTAGAAAAGTGCGCCAAGCACATACTGCTTGAAGTCCCATCCATCCACAGTGCCGCGCACATCGTTGGCAATCTGCCAGATGCGCCTTTTCAGCTCGTCAAATTGTTGTGTGCTCGTCATAGAGTTAATCTTGTTTTAATCGGGTATAAATGAGCTGATTCAGTGAGTGCATTTGCCTTGTGATGCTTTTATTTTATCCAAATGTTTCTCTACTAGAGCGACCAAGGGGCAGCTCTAACTTTACAACATTCGACAATGTGCACAACTCTGTTCGATTGAGAAAGCTGCGGCCGGCGATCAGATCATACTCTGAATATCTGCAATGTGTATAGAGTTCCTGCCCACTCTTCCAAAGCCAAACGGCAGTAATGCTTCTCTATCTGTTCGCATCCCTATACCATCCACATCCTTCACTCTACTCCAAGCGTCTGCTCCAGAGATAGCAAACTCCCCTTGCGCAAAATCTCCCATCTTATTTGAAGGCCCCCAAAACCTCTCCCAAACCATCTCCTGGTAGTTTTCTAGAATTCCAGTGTTCCCCCCTCATCACCTGCCCCTCAGAAAACTGGCTAACTGATTTAAAACATCGTGTTACGCACACTGCCAGTAACTTCTCAATAAGTCCGTGCAGACAATTAAAGTCCAAAAAAGAACAAAAAGTACTTGACAGGCTTTTTCAGTAAATTCTATCAACATCAGACTCCTT
>DUYW01000160.1 GCA_013349825.1 Gammaproteobacteria bacterium
AAAAGTCCGGAATTCCTGGGCGGATGCTGGCGTGAAAAGCCTAACCCGCATTGGAGATGCTTTGGCTCCGGCTACCATCGCCGCCGCTGTTTATTCCGGACACCGTTACGCCCGTGAGTTGGATGAAGAAATTGATCCGGATGCCGTCCCCTTCGAAAGGGAACTGACAGAAATAGCTCCGGAACCGGACTGGAAAACATTTTGGCAGGAATAACTTCTAAAAAAGACTTATTCTTTAAGGCTTAAATAATTTATTCTATAACTCACTTAATTGGCTTTTGTTGAGCCAAAATTAATAAATTAACAGCTGATGTNAACACTATGAAAAAACNNCGTGCNCGCGAGCTGGGTTTAGACTTTCAGGGAACACCTGGAGTCCACAACTCAATTACTGATGTGCCTGGAATTGAAGTGGGTTTCACTACGATCATTGAAGGTGAAGGCCCAGTACAAACAGGTAAGGGTCCCATACGCACCGGCGTTTCTGCTATTTTACCCAAAGGGCACTCTCCGAAACCGGAAAAGGTATGGGCGGGATATTTTGCTTTGAACGGAAACGGGGAGATGACCGGAACCCACTGGATTCAGGATGGAGGATATCTGGTTGGACCGGTTTGCCTCACCAACACACACAGTGTCGGCATGGTGCATCATGCTGCTGTACGCTGGATGCTCGAAACTTACAAAGAGCAATGGGAGTCTGATCATATTTGGGCCATGCCGGTAGTTGCTGAAACTTACGATGGAATTCTAAATGACATCAATGGACAGCACGTTAGTGAAGATCACGTACTATCCGCACTAAAAAACGCAGCTCCGGGGGCTCCTGCGGAAGGGAATGTGGGAGGAGGAACAGGAATGATCTGTTATGAATTCAAAGGCGGCAGCGGTAACGCTTCCAGACTTGTTTCAATAGACGGACAAGAATATACTGTAGCGGCTTTGTGCAGGCAAATCATGGAATTCGGCCATGGTTTAATGTGCTCGGTGTTCCGGTGGGTAAACATTTAAGCGGTGATATACTTAAGGGTGCTTCCGAATTAGGTTCTGTTATTGTCGTGCTTGCTACCGACATACCAATGATGCCTCATCAATTAACCCGACTTGCCAAACGCGCAACCATTGGAATTGGACGCGGCGGTACTCCGGGAGGTAATAACTCCGGTGATATCTTCCTCGCCTTTAGTGTTGCCAACTCGACCCCTGTTGCTCAAAAAGTAGATGCAGTCCGTTCTTTCGACTGGGTGGATGATGAACAGTGTGATTCGATCTATCTTGCTGCTGTTGAATCAACTGAAGAAGCAGTTCTCAA
>DUYW01000105.1 GCA_013349825.1 Gammaproteobacteria bacterium
TAGAAAATAACTCAGGATAATTCCGAAATGCAGCCCAGCTTCTTCGATGTAGATCAAAGGCATGAAGAGATTTCCAAGATGGGGGACCCACTGGAAAAGCTCAACGAATGCATCCCATGGGATGACTTTCTCTTGGTATTGTCAGAACTCGACAAAAAAGAACGCAAAAGTAATGCGGGGCGGAAAGCCTACCCAGCCATTCTGATGTTCAAAATTGTCATCTTGCAGAGCCTCTACAACCTATCAGATAACAAGACCGAATACATGATCCGTGATCGTCTCTCATTCATGCGATTCCTAGAGCTAAAGATGGAAGACAAAATTCCCGATGAGAAATCAATCTGGTTATTCCGAGAACGGCTGAAGGAAGCAGGTTTAATTGAATCACTATTCAATGAGTTCAACCGCTTCCTAAGCAATCAAGGATTTGATGCGAAAAAGGGGCAAATCATTGATGCCTCAATTATTCCGGTTCCCAAGCAGCGTAATAAGCGAGAAGAGAACAAGCAGATTAAAGAGGGTGTTACTCCCGAGTCGTGGAAAGAGACTCCAAACAAGTTACGCCAAAAAGATACCGATGCTCGTTGGACCAAGAAACATAGCCAGAACCACTATGGCTACAAGAATCACATCAATGTGGATGCCAAACATAAATTGATTAGAGAGTATGCGGTTACCACCGCATCAACCCATGATAGCCAATGCTTTGAAGAAATTCTGGATCACCGTAACAGCAGCAAAGATGTCTATGCCGATAGCGCCTACCGGTCTGAAGAGAGTGATCAACTACTTAAAGATCTCGAACTCAACAATAAAACACACTATCGCTCCTACAGAAACAAGCCACTGAGTGAGCATAAGCAGCAGATCAATAAAGCACGCTCTACCATCCGTGTGAGAGTTGAGCACATCTTTGGGTTTATGCAGAATTCAATGGGAGGAAAGCAGATCCGCAGCATAGGGATAGCCAGAGCTAGGTTGCAGTTGGGAATTAGAAATCTCACCTACAACTTGTGTCGGTATGGGCAGCTATTGCGAATAGCGGAGGCTGTGTAGGATGATTGCATATAAAAGGCATGCAATCAGTGAGCTGCAATTTCAAATTGACCTATTTGAATCGAAAGTAGAGCAAATGAATTTTAATATACTGGGGCAAAGCGTCCAAATAATCCAGAAATCTGGATTAGTGGATTGTTAGAGGTCCCCTTAAGGGATAAAATTGCGTAATCATCAAAATCTACTTTCCCTCTATTTTGTAGTTCCATATTGT
>DUYW01000175.1 GCA_013349825.1 Gammaproteobacteria bacterium
TTGAAAACCTTGCTAATAGCCTGCTATTGGCTGCGATCTTCGCCTTGATCTTGGACACTATGGACGTAATTCAAATTACCCAGACTTGTTCAGTGGTTCCTTAATCAAGCTGAAAAAGCTGTACCACGTTATCCTCTTTAGCCTTTCCAGCTGGTGGTATCTTATTTGATCAATATATCAGTATCCGTCTCTATCTGGATGAGATTATGGAGATTAACATTGTGGCTGAGTAAAAAAGGTATAAAATAGATGCCATGATGAGGTTTGATTTTGACCCTGCAAAGAGTGCAGCAAACAAAGAGAAGCATGGGATTGACTTCATTACCGCCCAATTACTGTGGGCAGATCATAACCTGCTACAGATACAGGCGAAATCAGAGATAGAGGATAGGTACTTGGTGCTTGGAATGATTGCCGGCAAGAACTGGTCTGCGGTCATCACCTACAGGGATGATGTGATAAGAATTATCTCAGTACGCAGGTCTCGTAAAAAAGAGGTAGAGCTATATGAAAACTGAAGATTTTGATAAAAAATTTGATGATGGGGATGAAGATGTGATCGATGATCTGGATCTGTCCTCTGCAAAAAGGTTAAATCACCAGCAGAAGCGGGTTAATGTGGATTTCCCCCAGTGGGTGGTCGATGCTCTTGATAAAGAGGCTGACCGGGTGGGTGTAACCCGGCAGTCTGTCATAAAGATGTGGTTAGTTGAGCGGCTGGAGGAGCAAACCAGCCACCGGCAAGCCTTGGTGTAACTCTGGGCCCGCAGCGCCACTACATTATCACTTCTCCTCTCTCCAATAATCCTTTGTAGCTCCCGTACCCATTTTACTGAAGTTTCCTACGAATTCTGAAGCCCCAAACTCTCCCTCTCAGGCCACCATGCGTAACAGCGTGTGGATGAAAGAATTTTGCGGCTGTTGCCCTGCTTTTGGCAAAAGCGCCCAAAAATCCTGATTCAGTGCTGCCTCTGCAATCAGCCTTCGCACATCGGAGAAGGCAAAACCGGATCGTCCCTACACCTGATGCCTTCGGCTCGGGGTATAGGGTAACCGATCTGTATAATCAAAATGCTGCCCTTGCTCACTAATTTAAGGGAAGAAGAGTCTTTTTTTTACTAAGGAACCTCTGAATAAGTCATGTGTAAATGCCTAACGCCCATAGCGCCCAATATCTTCGTTGCTCGACCTCGTTCCTCGGTTGAAAACCTTGC
>DUYW01000115.1 GCA_013349825.1 Gammaproteobacteria bacterium
GGTCATTTACACGTGTAAACTCACATTTTTTGCCTTGAACTGGTGAATTTCAGGGGCAATCTGAACAGCTACTATCAAATTCTTTAACCTTTTTCGTAACCACTGAATAGTTACGTTTTTATCAGTTTTTATACAGCATCACTTACCATGCCATCATCTTCATCCTGAATCTTCTGAAAGATCTCTTCTCGATGAACAGCAACTTCACGTGGTGCATCAATCCCGATCCGGACCTGGTTTCCTTTCACCCCAAGCACAGTAATTGATACATCATCTCCAATCCGAACCGTCTCTCCGACTCGCCTTGTCAGAATCAGCATTCCCTCTCTCCATTTATTATTGTTAGGTTCCCCACAGCTTCATGCCGTTTTCAAACAGAGAGTATACGGATCATTCAAATAATTGCTAGAACATTAGAATTTTATACTTTCTTGATATTGCATAACAAACTCACAAGAATTACTCAACGACCGGCTCACTCTCCAGCTCAAAGGCATCATGTAGTGCCCGTACAGCCAGCTCCAGATACTTTTCATCGATGATGACGGAGATCTTGATTTCGGAGGTAGAGATCATCTGAATATTGACCCCCTCATCGGCGAGCGCGGAAAACATTCTGGTCGCAATACCTGCGTGAGAACGCATCCCTACCCCAACCAGTGAGATCTTCACAATCTTCTGGTCACCAATGGTCTCGCGCGCCTGTAACGTGTCGCCAATCTGTTCCAGTGCTGTTATGGCCTGAATGTAGTCATTGCGATGTACGGTAAAGGTGAAATCGGTGGTGCCATCATTGGCGATATTCTGCACAATCATGTCAATCTCGATATTTTGATCCGAAATTGCACTCAAAATCTGACTGGCAACACCGGGTTGGTCCGGGGCACCACGGATGGTCAATTTGGCCTCATCACGCTGGAACGCGATACCGGAGATAACGGGTTGTTCCATTCCTTCTTCCTCAAATGTAATCAGTGTACCGGGTCCATTCTCAAAACTGGAGAGGACTCGTAGGGGGACATTATATTTACCTGCAAATTCAACTGCGCGAATCTGGAGCACTTTTGAGCCGAGGCTCGCCATCTCCAACATCTCTTCAAAGGTGATTCGCTCCATACGGCGGGCGTTGGGCACAACTC
>DUYW01000241.1 GCA_013349825.1 Gammaproteobacteria bacterium
ATTCGGGTGTCGTCTAACGGTAGGACGAATGACTCTGACTCATTTAATCGTGGTTCGAATCCATGCACCCGAGCCAAATAAATCAACGGCTTATCTCTTTTTGAGGTAGGCCGTTTTGTTTTGGTTTGGAAATGCATACGTGGCCGCATACGTTTATTGGATTGTATGTATCCGTTCTTTGTTCAGCTATTACAAGGGAAGATTGATGCTGAAAACTAAATTCTCAAAGCGGTTTGAAGAACTGCAAGCACAATCAGACTCTATACCATTTCATCAAAATACAGGGCGTGGCGGGAGCCATGTTCCAGCTGGTGGCTGGCAAAAATGGGCCACAAGTGCGCAAAATTTAATCAAGGCAGTCTTTGGCGAAGACTCGCCACACTACATAAATTTCACTGAAGGAGTGAATGAGTGTAATGGGTATGACCATAAAGTAAAGCCCCTCCAAGGGATCTTCAGTAGTGCCAAAGAAGACTTTGATGGCGGCTATGTGTTTGACGTTGATTTAAGAATTTCAGGAGAGGTGTTTGGGGACTTTGTTGTCTTGGCAAAGCATTCCCTGTCTGAGGGTAATAAAGATGTTGCGGCTGTCCTTGCGTCAGCCGCTTTAGAGGATGCCTTAAAGCGGTATGCGAGCGTGAACGGGCTTAGTGTTGATGATAACTCTATGACTGAAGTGGTAAATGCACTGAAGTCACAGGGGTTGGTGTCGGGGGCGCAAAAATCACTGTTGAGTGCAATGCCAAAAATAAGGAATTATGCAATGCATGCTGAGTGGGGTAAAATTTCAGACCCTGATGTGAGCAGCATTATTGGCTTTGTTGAACAGTTCTTGCTATCTAATTTTAGTCATCAGTGAATGAAATCAATCATCACCTACCACCAGCTGCAGCACTTTAGCTCTTCATTATTTGTCTGATGATGTACAAGCCGGTTGTCGCTTTCGTTTTTTGTGTCTGGTTAACTCCATAAGAAATAATTAGAGTCCGGTATCGATAGATAAACGGGACGTAAGAATGTGTAACTATTCAGGGGTCATTTCCATAAACTCAGGCCACCGTCCCTCGTAGAGCAGTCTCAAAGCCTCAGAAGAGGATACTCCATTCTTCTGACAG
>DUYW01000113.1 GCA_013349825.1 Gammaproteobacteria bacterium
GATGCAGCCGGATTGTCGATCGCCGACAACATGACCGCGCAGATTCGAGGTGTAAATCAAGCCATTCGCAATTCCAACGACGGCATCTCCTACGTGCAGACCGCAGATGGTGCACTGGAAGAGGTGAGCGAAATGATGCACCGCATCCGCGAACTGGTGATCCAGGCCGATAACGGCGTCAACAACAGCCTGCAGCAAGACTACATCGACCAAGAGGTCAGTGCATTGGGTGCAGAGATCAGCAATGTTATTCAAAATACAGAATTCAATGACAAAGCTGTGCTGGTAAGTGGCACCATCACCGTCCACACCGGATGGGAAGATGGCGACAACATGACCGTAGGTATAACCAACCTTTCCGGTAGCTTGACCAACTACACCACCTTCACCAATAGTGCTGGTGTGGCCAACACAGCCGCTTTGAGCCTGAGTGATATCGACACTGCCCTAGACAAAATCAACGAAGCACGCAGCACCCTAGGTGCGCAGCAGAACCGCCTAGAGCACAACGCCACCAACCTGCGAAACGTATCCGAAAACCTGAGCGCATCACGCTCCAGAATCATGGATACCGACTTTGCAGCAGAGTCCGCAGAACTGGCACGCACCAACGTCCTGCAGCAGGCTGGAATGGCCATGCTCGGACAAGCGAACCAGAGCGGACAACAGATTCTATCCCTGCTCAAATAGATCAATTAGAAGTGGAAAAAAGAAGATAAAGGCCAGAGAGCTGCTGCCACAGCTCATCCGGTTGAGCCTTCCAGAAAGAAGGCTGGTGTGAAACTCTAGGGAAAGAGGAGAGGTGAAAGAAAGAACCTCAACCCTAGAGCGCTGTCTCCCCCTTGAATAAAGGGACTGTTGTTATTGTTATATTTTGTTGTATTTTTCCGGGGTGAAATCCCCCGGAGTTTTCTTTAATAAATACAAGAGCAAAGGCCGTGCCAAAACTCTAGTGTCTATTGAAGAGATCTTATAAAACAAAAAGATACTCTGCTGTGTTGTAAAGAAAACAGGTAAAAATAGTAAAGAAGCGGAAGAAATTGCCGCTAAATAAAACGGAGGCGGTAAAGAACATGGAAATAACGGGCTGCCAACT
>DUYW01000130.1 GCA_013349825.1 Gammaproteobacteria bacterium
AGCGTTACTGTACCCAATATATTGTTTTTTACTGCTTCTGACATGGACCTCTCAATCATAGGAACATGTTTGAATGCAGCGGCGTGATAGATCGTGTCCACTTCCCATGCCTGTAAAATTTCAGTCAATCGACGTTCATCTTGCACTGACCCCAGCAATGGAATAACCCTTGGAACAAGGGATACACCTCGCCTCTCGCTCTCGCTCTCGCTCTCGCTCTCGCTTACAAGATTATGAACCAGACTCAAAAGCTTCTGATCAACCTCATAAAGGGCAAATTCACTCATCTCAAACAGCAATAGCACCTTGGGTCTACGGCGCAGAATCTGCCTACAAATCTCACTACCGATACTTCCCCCCGCCCCCGTTACCATCACCACTTGGTCATTTACTTGCGCCTGCAGTAGGGACTCATCAGGTTCTGCAGGATCACGTGCCAACAGATCCTCAACATCTAGTTCATGCAACTCCGAGAGATTGACTTCGCCTTTTGCCAGATCAACAATTCCAGGCAAGGTTCGTATCCGTACAGGAACAGGACGCAATCGTTCAATAATCTGATTACGTGCCTTACGGGTTATAGATGGGATTGCCAACAACAGTTCAGTCACCCTCTGTCTCTCAACAAAGGGCTCTAACTGCTCTATAGAGAGGATGGGCACCCCCATCAGATCTCTCCCCTGCAGTTCAGCTGAGTCATCTACAAAACCAAACAGTTTGTAGTCTCGACTCTGCACCCGGTGTTTGTCAACGAAGTTGTCCGATTTTCTCACGCAACTTTACGCAATTTCTGCTCTTCAGCACGCACCTCTTTCGGTGGATTCAGCCAGACCTCAGTAACCGGACTCCAGTCCCTAGTTTCGCCTGACCATCGCTTCGGGTTTCTCTCTTTTGCAGCCTCATAGACCGCTTTCCTCTTCTCCAAAATCCGCTTATCTTCGCCGTTGTGGCGTTGGCTTGGGGTAACAAATCGGATCCCGCTATGGTGGTGCTCGTTGTTGTACCATTGAACAAATTCATGAACCCACTTACGTGCTGCCTCTATGCTCTCAA
>DUYW01000262.1 GCA_013349825.1 Gammaproteobacteria bacterium
CTGCTAAGTCTCTTGCTCTGCTTGGTCCTGTTATCTCCCACGCTTCAAGCTTGAAAACTTCGGCAACAACCTCCACCAACTCTTCCGGGGTCAGGTGTAACGACCCGCAAAAAACCCGATTTAGCAGGCAACAGGGTCCGACAGTGAGCCGGGGGAAACCGAGATTCTTCCTCTGTTAGAGAATGGGTCAAATAGAGACTAAACAGGGTAGCCCTCCCTGCTATAAAGTGTGACTTTTCCAATTACCACACTACAAAAAGGGCCACCCATGTCACGTATTGTGCCTAATATTGATACCATTGAGCAACACCTTCAGTGCCTCACCTCTGACCCAGAGCGTTATCGACCTGAACGCTGCTATCATTGTGGTTATGGAAAACTGTGGGGGCATGGATATTATCTACGCCAGCCGGATCGAGGCTTTGATGGCGATGGGTCTCTCAACCCAGTGCCTATTCCTCGCTTTATCTGCACCCACCCTGATTGCGGCAGGACCTGCTCTCGCCTGCCGCAGTGCATTTCTCCCAGACGCTGGTATCTCTGGGCAGTTCAGCAGAAGGTTTTACTGGGCCTGCTCTGTGGACTCTCATTGAATCACCTCAGTAACCTCCTCCTACCCGCACGCTCTACTCTCAAGCGCTGGTGGCAATGGCTTTCACAACGATCCAAGCAATTCCAATTCTGTCTTGTAACAACCTTTCCTGAGCTGTTGTGTTACAGCCAATGGAGTGATTACTGGAGAGAGGGGATGACACGTTACAGTCTGTCTAGATTGATGCTGACCCTAGATCGGCAAGAGATCGCAGTCCCATGAAATAGCCACTCTAACGGGACAGTAGACGAGTCTATCTGATTGTTTCTGTTACCCCACAGAGTTTACCAGCTAGTCTAATCCTTCTCGCTGACTTTCAATCACAGGCTCTTTTACTACACACAAGGAGTTGATGATGAAACCGATTGATCCAGTTGCCCTGTTTCGCTTGAGCGTACTGGGGTCTCTGACCAGCGCCCAGCTGGAGCACGGAGAGCTTAAACAGGAGTT
>DUYW01000251.1 GCA_013349825.1 Gammaproteobacteria bacterium
AGGTAACCCAGTTCGTCAATTACGATCAGATCATAGTTGGCAAGCCGTTTCAGTAGGCGAGCTGAGGATTGATCGGCCAATGAGGCATAGAGTTCATCAATCAGATCCTGTGCATTGTAGAAGTGCCCTCGAGAGCCATTGATCAATGCCTCTCGTAGTAGCCCTGTCGCCAGTCCACTTCTCCTGTTCCTGTTGGACTGATCAGGACATTATTCTCTGTCCGCTGTATAAAGTCGAGACTGACCAGTGAGCGAATCTGTGAGGAGGATACTTTGGGTTGCTGCTCAAAAGGAAAGCTCTCAATCGACCACTCCCAGAGAAGTTTGATTACCTCGCACCCGCTCCAGAATCATCTGCTCAAGGCGCTGCAGGCCATAGTGGTCAGCTTGATCGATTGCTGCCTGAAAGGGCTCTGCCGGATAGGTGCGCCTCATCTGTAGTAGTCGCCGCATTCCCTATATGCCTCGGCCTCTGAGGTGTTGCTTGAGCTGGTCAAGATAGTGGTCGAGAGCCTTGTTATGACCTCGCAATAGACTCTCTTCAGTGCTGGGGGCCAAAAATAACCTCAACCTGTACTAATGTGCAGGTACACCTGTAATCACTCTTGAAGTATAAATAGTATAAAAATATTCCACCTGAAGAGGGCATAAAATTATGAATAGAGAATTTCACTACTGGATTACTGGGCTGATCGCCAAAGAGGCTGGCTTTACGGAAGCGGATGCCAAAATCATCGCCTACGCCTCAGAGTATGTGGATGAGAATGATGTTAGCTACACCATCCAGAACCGTTCCGGAGAGACTGAACCTACCCCCAATCGTTGGACAGAAAACGGGGGAAAATAAGACAATTTCCTGTGTTGTTTTTATGTGATTTCTTGAGGAAAAAATCACTCTG
>DUYW01000205.1 GCA_013349825.1 Gammaproteobacteria bacterium
AACCACTCCCGATGTACACCATCTCCAGCTCTATATATATCTCCACACGGAACTCGCTCATGAGATTGCACTAGATCAAAATTTTCTTTATTAACGGCACGACAAGCAGTACGAGCAAATGACCAGTCACGCCAGAGACGGCCAAGATAGAAAGGGTTGCAGATGATCTTTTTTATATTTGGGTTATCAGCACCTTTCCACTTACGGGTAATTAGAGTGAGCTCAATACTGCGCTCTTGCTGTAGTGCATTAAGGGCGTTCTCTACAAAGCGTTCAGCACCACCAAAGGGGGTGTAGCGTTGACGGATGATGGCGATACGGAGGGTTTTTTCCATGGTTATATTTCAGATAGATGCTGTTTGAGTATGGAGATAACGGTTTCTGTAGAGAGTTCATCTAAGCAGCGGCTTTGTTTGCTTCCGTCGCACCCATCTTGTCCGCACGGAGCACACTCCCATTTCTGCTGAATAACAGTGTGAGGTGTTGAGTATTGAACGCCATTTTGTTTTGAGTAGGGGGTTTGGGTATCGGCGGTACTCTCAGGATGCCATCTGTTAGGCCACGGTCCCCAGTCAAAGGTGCCGGAGGGGCCAAATATCCCAATGGCTGGGGTATTCTGTGAGGCAGCAATATGCATGGGAGCAGAATCTACACCAAAGAATAGATCACTTATGGAGGAGAGAGCGGCAAGCTGTTTTAGGGTTAACTTGCCAGCCAAATTAATAGGTTTAGTGTGGCACTGTTTTAAAATACTATCTATTCTAGCAAGCTCTTCATCTATCGGCGCGGCAGTGAGAACTACGCAATAATCGTTCTTTTGCAACCAATCAATTACCTCTGCCACCGCATCATCACGCCAACATTTAAAGAGCCAGCGCGATGT
>DUYW01000196.1 GCA_013349825.1 Gammaproteobacteria bacterium
TCACCCTGCTTGCAGAGGGGATACGTAAACTGGCGCTACTCTGGGTATTGATCCAAAACGGTACTCTTCTGCAGGGGGCTGTTCTCTGTTGGGATGAGCCTGAAACCAATCTTAACCCCAGACTGATGAAAACGGTTGTTGCTATCCTGATTGAGCTGCAGCGGTTAGGCGTGCAGATATTTCTGTCTACCCATGATTACGTTATTCTCAAAGAGTTTGACCTTCAGACTGAAAGCCAGGATCAAGTACGTTATCACGCATTCTCACACAGTGATGAGGAGAACAAGATTGTAGTAGATTCAACGGATCAATATCTGGCAATCAGCCCGAACACAATTGATGAGACCTTCTCTGATTTGGTCAATCGGGAAATCGACCGGACAATGGTGGAGTGACGGCTATGGAGATCAGTGAGGGTAATCTGAGCTTTACCTTTAATGGCGCGTTGAGCGGATATAAGTTTGATGAGCAGGATCAAACCTCTACACATTACCACGGCCTATCACACTGTATGAAAGGGGTAGACTTGGTCATTGAACAGGAAGATGTATGGCTTTTCATTGAGGTAAAAGATCCGAGTCACCCAGACAGCACACCAGAACAAATAGCTGCTTTTGCCAAAAAAGCGCGTTCAACCGAACTGGTGAGTGATCTGGTACATAAATATCGGGACACCTTTCTCTACCACTGGGCAGAACAGAAAGTGGAAAAGCCAATTCACTACCTCTGTCTGATTACACTGGAGAGTGCTCTGGTTCTACAGTTAATGAACCAACTGAAAAGGCA
>DUYW01000141.1 GCA_013349825.1 Gammaproteobacteria bacterium
TCAATCCAGTTGGCTGCACGATAGCAGCCTCCGTTGAAGCGTTCACAATCTACGAAGGTCTCCAACAGCAGGGGGCGATATCCGTAGCGTATCTCAAAATCATGCTGTACCTGTTGGGATGCCAGGGAGAGGATATGGCTGGCCAGATTAGGTACCCGTATCCATGGCAGGATCAGAAATCGACGATTATTGAGGATCAGTTCACGTCGTAGGCTGCACTGCTCACGGCCCCAACCAATCCACTGGTCACGGGCCTTGAGGGAGAAGGCGGCAGCACCAAATCCAATGGCACCTAGCCACCCTTTCTCTTCAGAATGAATTAGATAGCGGGTCTGTGCACCAGAGAGTGGAGTATGACCCAGATAGTGGTAGCGGTCGACCATCCCATCCCATAGTAGTGACTCTTCTCGGGTCACCACCAACTGTAGCTGTACCTTTCCCAAGGCTTGAAGAGAGCAGTGGATCTCTGTAGTCGGTGGTAGAGGAATAGGGGCGTTCTCCAAACGGTTTGTATCTCTACCATTACTGTTGCTATGAGTTGGAGCAGGAAGTTCAATCCACCCTCGCCGGTGCAACTTTAGTAGTGCAACCCGTGCTCCCATCTCTTTGAGGCCACCTTGCAGATTACGCCAATCCAGAGCTGTACAAACTCGACGAGCAATCTCACTTCGAGTTGTTGATGGAGAATCGGCTTCATCAATGATCTGGCGTAT
>DUYW01000164.1 GCA_013349825.1 Gammaproteobacteria bacterium
CGGGCATGGTGGTATCACCCGGGGATTGGCGCTGGAGCAGCTATCTGGACATGATCGGTGCACGAAAGTCACCTAATTGGTTGGCGACAGATGGGCTGTTGGCTCAGTTTGCTCAGTTTGCTCCCGATCGGGTTGAAGCGGTACGACGCTATATCGAATTTGTTGATCAAGGTATGGGGAAAGCATCGATCTGGCAGGGGTTACGCAGTCAGATTTACCTCGGTAATGACGCTTTCGTCGAACGGATGCAATCGATGTGCGAAGGGCTTTCGACAACAGTCGGCGTTCCCAAAGCGCAAAAGCGACCGCCTGCGCTGCCGCTGTCAGAGTTGTCATCACAGTACACAAACCGGAACGAAGCGATTGTTGCCGCCTATGCAACTGGTGCCTACAGTTATCAAAAAATCGCTGATTTTTTTGGACTTCATTTCACTACCATTGGAAAGATTCTGCGCAAGGGCGGAACGCGCGGGAATCCAGCAGTATTGATTAGCTAGGATTCTAGACCTGCCCCGGTCTTCGAAACTGCTCTCTGATAACTGCGAAGGAAAAACTTGGGAGATCAGGCCCCACTACACTATGTGAACAATTTTGTCAGGTGCTCTTTAAAGAAAATTGCCAACATGGCTGCAAATATAGCCCATGACAGGCGATCATGGCGATTGCCGAGCG
>DUYW01000107.1 GCA_013349825.1 Gammaproteobacteria bacterium
CCATCACCTGAGCAAGCCTTGCCTGCTCCAAAGCAAGTCCCATCCATTTTTCATCTAAAGTGGGGAAGGCCTTGCCTTCCTCAGGTGTTATTCCCATTCAATGGTGGCGGGTGGCTTACCTGAAATATCATAGACTACACGCGATACTCGCGCGATTTCATTCATGATTCGATTCGATACAATGTCTAAAAAATCGTACGGTAGGCGTGCCCAGCGGGCAGTCATAAAGTCGATGGTTTCAACGGCTCGTAGTGCAATTACATAATCATATCGACGCTCATCACCGGTAACACCAACTGATTTAATTGGCAAGAATACGGCAAATGCTTGATTGACTGTATCGTATAAATTATGTTTGTAAAGCTCGTCCATAAAGATTGCATCGGCCTCTCTGAGGATATCAGCATATTCTGCTTTTACTTGACCAAGAATTCGAACGCCGAGCCCTGGCCCTGGGAATGGGTGACGGTAAAGCATGTGTGCAGGGATGCCGAGCTTAACACCAATAGTGCGCACTTCATCTTTAAACAATTCTCTGAGTGGCTCAACCAATTCAAATTTAAGATCATCTGGTAGGCCACCAACGTTATGATGAGATTTAATCACCTTGGCTTTGCCAGAGGCAGCACCAGCTGACTCGATTACATCAGGGTAAATCGTGCCC
>DUYW01000261.1 GCA_013349825.1 Gammaproteobacteria bacterium
ACTGCCCCCTCAAAGACCATCCTCTCTTCTGCAGTAATCACTGGATTCCATGATAGTGCCTGAATGCTTGAGTTTCGCTCAAGAGTTCGCTGCACATAATTCTTGAAATGCTCTCTACTGATCTCTCCAGTCGCATTGAGGAAACTTTGGAGAGAGTAGAGAACCTCAATATTTTTTATCAACTCTTTCTCTACTGATTCTGCTATTAAGGAAGAGTATTCATTAAATTCACTACGAACTCGATCCTCTTCTTGCTGGCTAGAAACAATGAAAATGCCTATTGCTATGCTTAGAAGTAACAGCAATGGAAGCCCCACATGCAATCTTCTCTGCTTCCATATGTCCTGGCGTTGACTAAACAACATCCAGAACAGAGGTATGACCAACATCACCCCCAGCGTATCACTTATCCACCATGTAGCCCAATTAGCAGGTAATTCACTGATTGAAAGCACTCCGAACAACCATAATGTAGATACACCCCAACCAGCACTGACTATGCAACTTACCGGTCCACCTAACATATAGAAGAGGATGATCTCTTGTAACTATTCAGGGGTGTTAACGGAAAATAATCCTTGACAGGCTTTTTCAGCAAAAACATGTTTTTTAGTCCACCCCCGTACCTCTTGCTCATTTTG
>DUYW01000268.1 GCA_013349825.1 Gammaproteobacteria bacterium
GAGTTATGGTCGAAAGTGGTGTTCAGGTAGTTGAAAAGAGGCGGCGCATCTGGTTGATTTGATGTTACTAGACATTAAAGCAACCAAAAGGACGCGCCACCATGAGTAAGAGTACTGTTGTTGAATTCAAAGATCGAGAGACAATCACAGATCCACTGAGTGAAATGTTGAAAGCTGGAGCCAAGCAATTGATTCATCAGGCTGTAGAAGCTGAACTTGCAGGGCTGTTATCAGAGCATGCACACAGAAAGACGGGGGACGGGAGATCCACTGTTGTACGCAATGGCTATCAGCCAGAGCGAGACATTCTGACAGGGATTGGTTCAGTCCCCGTGCGCATCCCTAAAGTGCGCTCCAAGGATGGCCCCCCAGTCACCTTCCATTCTGCCCTGGTGCCTCCATACGTGAGGAAAACCAGATCTATAGAGAGCGCCCTGCCGTGGCTCTATTTAAAGGGGATATCTACAGGTGAGATGGGAGCTGCCTTGAAGGTATTGGTCGGAAATGATGCTGAAGGACTCTCTGCCAGTACGATCTCCCGCCTCAAGAAAGAGTGGGGAAAACAGTATGATGAGTGGTGCTCCGCATCACTAAGCAAAGACCAGTGGGTCTA
>DUYW01000269.1 GCA_013349825.1 Gammaproteobacteria bacterium
GGTACAGAGCACCTTCGAATTCTATTCTTACGGGTCGTGACATACAGGATAGCTTATCCGAAAAAAGGCTGCATTTCTAGACCTGACCCCATTCTTGATCTGAACAGCCATCACTATCGATCTCACTGGCGGCATAGGCTACTTCACTCAGCTGCTCAACAGTGATGCCCTTTGGAATGGGGATACCGGCACGCTCAAAGAGCTGTTTGGATTGGTACTCATGGAGGTTCATTGGTCTGCTTCCTCTACTGTTTTATCGGTGGATGGTTTATCCGATCCTGCACTTCAGGTCAGGGGATGGGACTCTATGTTTAGAGGGGCATTGTAGACTGAGCGATAGAGCACGATCAATTTTATCTCTTCAATTGGCCTATATGTGGATTAACCACAGCATCCTCTCTCAATAGATCTATTTAATGGGTGGATCTGTTTATCTTATTAAGATGAGGGTTGTATGGCGCTCTCTTTTCCCTCATAATGCCGCTCGCAAGGAAATTGATATATGTCAATACTATATAGCAAGTAACTAATATATGTCAATTTTAGAGTGGCTTCATCAAGCTCTGCCTGAAGCTCTACATGGATGAACGTGTGT
>DUYW01000121.1 GCA_013349825.1 Gammaproteobacteria bacterium
GCCTACCGGGGCAAACGCAAAATACGGGGAGGTCGCTACAGAGTAAGAACCGTACTGTTTATGGCAATGCTCTCAGCCATCCAGTCCAACCCCAGATTCAAGACAATCTACACCCGCATGGTTGCTGCAGGAAAATCAAAAAAAGTGGCCATCGTTGCCTGTATGAGAAAGCTAATCACCATCCTCAATACCATGGTGAAAAATGGCACGGTTTGGGATGAAAAAATGGCTTAATCAGTTGACATCGAACCACAGTCACTTGTTATGTTTCTCCCTCATCTGGCAACCTAAGCATCCTCTCACTACGCCACACCCTTATAATATGAATAGAGTTTGGTCCTCTCAGATATACAACTCTAAATGGAGAATGGATTAACTCTCTTATTTGTTCTTCACCAAACTCTGGCACAATTCGCCCAATATCTGGATTATCAAGCAATACCTGAGCATGCTCAATAATTGCTTCTATAAGTTGTTTTCCAATATGGGCAACACCCTCTTTTCTATAGTATTCCTCGATATCTTCAAGATCACTATAGGCTGAGTTTGATACAAATATTTTCACTTAC